>NZ_JBNFNU010000026.1:0-23370 GCF_057364445.1 Xanthobacter sp. BG11Y11_SDJG | reverse complement strand
CGTGCCCCGCACCGTTGCGTCCAGGGCGACGCGGCCGCGCACCTGCATTCCCGACGTGGCGAGCATGGGGTTGGCCACCGCAAGGTCGATGGCTCCGCGGATGGCAAGGTCCAACTCGCCCGCGCCCAGCGGCGCCGAGCCGGACAGGGTCACGCCCTGCAGGTGCGGCCCGGTGAGCCTCGCCTGGGTGGTCACCGTCCCCCGCCGAGGCGGCCTCGGCGCGGATGTCCAGGGGGCCGAGGCCGCCGGAGGCGAGATCCGGCGTGCTGGCACGGGCAACCTCAAGGCTGTAGCTGCCCGAAGGCGCGTCGGCCGCGCCGGTGATGCGCGCGGTGCCCGACAGGGTGCCGGAGAGGCCGAGGCCCGGCGTCGCCAACTCGGCAAGGGACAGGGGGAGGGTGCGCAGGTCCACCTGAAGGTCGAGCTGCGGGCCCGCCGTTCCGGAGATCGTGGCGCTGCCGCCGCGTGCGGCGAGCGCCAGCCGGTCGATGGTCAGCGCGCTGCCGGACCAGGTGAGGTTGGCCGGCGCCGCGTTGGCAAGGCTTGATCCGCCGCGCGCGAGGCTGAGCCGGTCCAGGCGCAGGGCGACGTCCGTCGCGCCGGGAGTGAGACGGCCGGAAAGCGTGACCGCCGCCCCATCGGCCACGGCATCGAGGGCGAGGCTGGTGCCGGAGGCGCCGGGCTCCGCCTTCAGGCTGGCGCGCGGGATATCGACGCCGCCCGCAGTCACGTTCTGGAGGTTGACCGTCCCCGTGACGCCGGGCAGGCCGAGCGCATCGGTGACGACGGCGTCGATCTGCGCGCCGCCCACCCTCTGGCCGGCGGCCGACAGGTTGGCGGCCTCCGCCTTCACGGCCACGTTCTGCTTGCCGCCTTCTGCCGACAGCCGCACGTCGGCGTCGAGCGTGCCGGCCAGCTCCGTCAAAGCGAGGGGAGAGAGGTCGGCGAGGTTGCCGGCCTTGATGGCGAGCGCGCCTGCCATGAGGCCTGCGCCGTCCACGTCCAGGTTGCCCTTCGCCGAGACCGAGCCGACGCCGATCACGAGGTCCTTCAGCTGCCGGGCGCCGTCGGCCAGCGTCGCGAAGGCGCCCGAACCGCTGGCGGGCTTGCCGGCCACGAGGCCGTCGAGGGTGAACGACGCCTTGGGCGCGCCGGTGAGATCGGCGCCGGTCAAGGCGAGGCTCAGATTCTCCAGCTTCTGCGTCATGGCCGTGCCGGAAGGCAGGGACAGGCGGGCGGTAAGACCGAGATCATCGAGCCGGCCCGAAAAGGCCGCCTCGCCCGTCACCGCGCCGGAGACCCTGGGGTCCAGCTTGGCGAGGTCCGACAGAGCGAGCTTCGCCTTCAGGTCCGCCACCGTCCGCGACAAGGTGCCCTCGGCCTCCACCGTCAGATCGGGGGCGGTGAAGGCGAAGCGGTCGACGCGGATGGCGTCCGACCCGTCGCGCGCCAGCTTGGCATTGAGCGTGGTGGCGCCGCCCAGGAGCCCGTCCACGGCGGGAATCCGGGTCGAGATGCCCTGCGTTGCGCCCTGAAGGTCGATGTCGGCCCGGGCAAGATCGCCCGAAGCCTTCACCTTCGCCTCCAGCACCGCCGTTCCGGCGAGCGGCCGTCCGGCCAGGGGGGAGAAGGCGGCGAGGTCCAGCTTCTCCAGCTTCACCGTACCGTCCACTGCCTCGTGCGAGGCGATGCCATCGAAACGCGCGGCAAGGGCGGCGAGCGCGACCGTCACGGCCCGCACCGCGGGCTCGGCGTCCCTCGGTCGCGTGCCGGAGACGGTGAAGGTGGCGCGCTCGCCCAGCGCCTGCGCCACCGTCGCGTCGGTGGCGGAGAGGCCATCGGCCGCGCCGTCGAGCGAGAAGAACAGGGTCTGCGCGGCATCGGGCGTGGTTGCCGCATCGATCGTCAGCGTGCCGACGCCATAGCCCGCGCCCTTGAGGTCCACGGCGCTGATCCGGGCCGCGAGGGTCGGGGCGGCGAGCGCGCCCTTGAGGGTGCCGTCGAGACCCACCGACGTCCAGCCGATGCCGGGCGCCAGCGCCGCGAAGCGCGCGGCGTCCCCCGCTGTGACACCGAAGGCAAGGTCTGCGGTCCTGGCGGCCGGGTCCATATGCCCTTTCACCTGCGCGCCGAAGCCGGCGGCCGCACGGCGGCGGTCTCGATCGCGATCCGCCCTGCGCCGTCCACCGTGACGGTGGCGGCCAGCTCCGTGCGCCCCTCCAGCACAGGCGCAATGGCGGCCGGGAGAGCCCGTGCCACATCGGCCTCCATGGCGACGGTGACGCGCCGAGCGCCGTCCACGGCCCGAACGCCGGCGGTTCCGTTGACCTGGGCCACATCGCCGGCGACGACGCTGAGACGCCCGTCCCAGCGATCGAGGGGGCCGGAGCCCTTCAGCGTCGCGGTGAGCGCCGGCAGCCCCGTGAGGCCGGCGGCGCGGGCGACGAGGCCGCCGGGCGGCTCCTCGGCGGCCACGTCCAGGTCCAGGTGCGACATCTCGGGGGCATAACGAAGCCGGCCGGTGATGCTGCCGGGCTCATCCTGGCGCTTGAGGTCGAAGCTGGCGGACAGGCCCCGCTCCAGGGACAGCGCTTCGGCGGACGCGCTCAGCGACAACGTGGCGGCCTGCCCGACCACCGGCGCGCCGATGCTGATCTCATCGATGGCGAGCCGGCCGATGCGCACCGGCAAGGCGAAGCTCCCGCCTTGCCCGGACGCGGCCTCCTCGGACCGGGGCAGTTCCGGCAGCCGGTCAAGCGCGAGGCGCGCCGCGCCG
Source organism: Xanthobacter sp. BG11Y11_SDJG (assembly GCF_057364445.1). NCBI lineage: Bacteria > Pseudomonadati > Pseudomonadota > Alphaproteobacteria > Hyphomicrobiales > Xanthobacteraceae > Xanthobacter > Xanthobacter sp. BG11Y11_SDJG. The sequence goes on along the minus strand of NZ_JBNFNU010000026.1, from coordinate 20,594 downwards.
ACACTCTCGACATCCAACGTGCCCGCAAGCAGGGCGAGCGGCCGCCAGGCGAGATGCAGCCCGTCCAGCTGCGCGACCGGCCCCTTGGCGTCCGCAACCTTCACCGTGGCGACCGACATGTCCGACGGGATGAATCCGCCGAGGCCGGAAATCTCGACCGTGAGCCCGCCGGAGGAGGCCAGCGCCGAGGCGACCCGCGCCAGAAGGACCTTGACCGGCCCGGTCTGGACGGCGCCGAAGAGGACCGCGGCAAGCCCCACCACGCAGAACAGCGCGACGGCGAGCCCCTTGGCGATGGTGCGCGCGACCCCCATCAGAAGGCCTGCCCCAGGCCGACATAGATCCCGAACTCCCCGTCATCGGGGCCGGGATTGAGCGGCACGGCGAAATCGACGCGCAGCGGGCCGATGGCGGTGTAATAGCGCAAGCCGATGCCGGCCGAATATTTCATGTCGTTGAAGTCCGGGTAGTCCTCGGCGAAGGCCGAGCCCATGTCGAAGAAGGGCACGATGCCGATGGTGTCGGTGATCTTGATGCGCATCTCCGCCGAGGCCTCGAAGAAGGAGAGCCCGCCGATGATCTGGCCCAACGCGTTGCGCGGGCTGGCCGACTGATAGTCGAAGCCGCGCAGCGACCCGCCGCCGCCCACGAAAAAACGGCGCTGGGACGGCACGTCATAGAGGTCGCCCACCCCGAACAGGCTGCCGGCGGCGACGCGCCCGGCGAGGATGAAGCGCTTGTCCTCGTCGAACGCGTGATAGGCGGCGAGGGAGGCTTTCATCATCACCGGCCCGGCGCCGCTTTCGCCCAGAACGGCGAACGGCTCCACCGTGGCCGAGGCGCGGATGCCCTTCGTGGGATCGAGGGGGGTATCGGTGGAGTCCCACACCGCGTTCACGGGCACGCCGAACACGGTGTCGTCCCGCGTGCCGGTGGTGTCCTCGGTCTGGCCGTCCGAGAAGTCGAGGCCCACCTGCAAAGTGAGGTCGTCGTCGAAGCGATGGCGCACGCCGATGAGAGCCGTCACGCCCTCGAACACAAAGGCGTTGGTCACCTCGCGCAGGATGGCAGCGTTGGCGACGAGGTCTTCCCGCGCGGTGAAGATGCCCGGCTTCACGAAGCTCGCGGCGAGCTTGTAGCCGAAGGGATCGGCGGTGGGCACGGCGTCCGGCGCCTGGCCGAACCACGAGACGGCGGCATCAAGGCGCAGCGTCTCGCCGCCGCCAAACAGGTTGCGATGGCCCCAGTAGGCGTCGACGGACGAGCCGTCGGTGCTGGAATACTTGGCCGAGAAGCCCACATAGCGCGGCTCGCGCGGGCGCACCTCGATGGCGAGGGGCAGGCTGCCGTCCGGGTCCAGCCGCTCGCCCTCGTCGATGCGGACGCTGGCGATGGACTGATAGGTGAGCAGCCGGCGGCGCAGGCTGGCGATGCGCTCCGGCGAATAGAGGGTGCCCGGCGCGATGTCCACGCGCGCCTCGATGAAGCCCGGCGGAAGGAAGTCGGCCCCCGTGACCGTGACGCGCCCGAACGTGGCGATGGGTCCTGGCGCCACCAGAAGCGTCACGTTGAGGGTGTTGGTGGCATGGTCCGCCACCACGTCCTTGCCGGCGATGCGGGCGAAGGGGTGGCCGCGCCGGCGCCAGAAGTCCACGAGCACCGTCTCCGCGCGGGCCACCCGGCCGCGCGCGGGCGCTCTCGCCCGGCTCCAGGCCCAGCCTGCGCAGGGTCGGCCCGTCGGCAGCGGCCGGCGGGTTTCGGCGTCGAGGACGCGGATATCGCCGAAGACGAAGGGCGGCCCCGGATCCACCAGGATGCTCACCGGCACGGGACCGCGCCGGCGCGCCGCCTCCACGATCTCGAAAATGGCGGGCGCGTCGGGCGCGGCCCCCGCCACGAGGATCCGCAGGCTGCCGCCGTAGCGCGCTTCCAGATAGAGCGCGCCGGTGATGCGGTCGAAATCGGAGAGCGCGCGGCGGATGAGGCCGGCGGCGCCGGACGGGGGGCGATCCTTGAGGCGCTCCAAATTGGAGGCCTGGATGACGGCGTTTCGGATGGCGCCGTCATCTCCCTTTACTTCGATGTCGAGGGTGTAGGGTGTCGGATCGACAACGGGCGGCAGGCCGGCAGCAGGGTTGGGATTGAAAATCTCGGAGATCGACTTGAAAATGTCACCATCTTGGGCCGAAGACGTCGTCGCGCCCAGCAGCAACGCCAGGCACGTGAAAAGTATTGGACGCAGCGAACCACGAATTTGAATTTTGAATCGTCTCACAAATCCAACTCTGGACCATCCATTTCCCTAAGGGCATGGGTCAAAGAATTCAGAACCCCACCAGGAATGATCCTACACAGATTGGCAAGGGGGCGCCAGATGGACTGGCACTGCAGCGTTAACCGGATACTGCCGCCGGAGGCAGACCCCGCAGCACACGGGGCGCGCGCTTTGCCGGCGACATGGAGGTGTCCCGGCGCGGTTCAGCCGGAAGTCAGGCCGAGAGCGGCGCTGGTTGCTTCGCTTTCGCGTGCCAGTTGCTCGAACTGGGCCGCCCGCCCGCTGCCGGCGCGCCAGAAATAGCCCATGTCGCGGCTGGCGGGCCAGCCGTCCAGCGTGAGCAAAGCGATGTCGTCCTCGACGCGGAACTCCGAGCGCGCATAGAGCTCGGGAAACAGAGACATGCCCATGCCCATGACGACCATCTGGCGCAACGCGTCGAGGCTGGTGCCCTCGTAGTCCTCGCGCATGTCGGCGCCGCAGGCGGCGGCGAGCTCGCGCACCCGCTCGAACAGGTGATGGCCGCGGCCGAGCGTGAGCAGCCGCTCGCCGCGCAGCGCCTGCGGATCCACATGCGCGCCGGCCAGCGGATGATCCTTCGGAACGCCGAGGAAGATGGTTTCGCGGCACAGCCGGCGGAAGGTGACGGCATGGCCGGTCTCCGGGGCCGGCCCAAGCCCGCAATCGAGCGCGCCGGCGACCACGTCCCGCAGGATGACCGCCGGCCGCTCCTCCTTGATGTAGATCTGCAGCGCCGGGTACGTCGCGTGCAGCGTCGGCAGAAGGTTGGGCAGGAAATAGGGCCCGAAGGTCGGCGCCACGCCGAGCCGGATCAGCCCGCCCAGATTGCGCGTGCTCCCCGCCGCCACCGTAACGATGTCGTCGAGCGTCAGCAGCACGTGGCGCGCCGCCTCGATCACCTGCGCCCCCACCGGCGTCGGCTGCACGCGCCCGGGCGTGCGGTCGAACAGAGTGGCGCCGAGCTGCGCCTCCAGCTGGGCAATCTGGACCGAGAGCGTCGGCTGCGAGACATGGCAGCGCCGCGCTGCGGCGCCGAAATGGCCGGTCTCGGCGAGCGCCACGGCATATTCGAGCTGGCGGTGGGACGGGCGGAAGGCCATCGCGATAGCTTTTCTTAATCGTCAATATTGAAACTATGCATTAGAACTATCAGGCCGTCCACGGCATCCTCTCCCCGTCGAAAGGAGGTTGACGTGGATCAGTTCCTCAAGTCCCTGACCGCGCGTGACAAATGCTCGCCCTCGAACTGGCGGCGGAGCGCCGGCGCGACGATCCCGACGGCGAGCGCCTTCTGGCGCTGAAGCGGACGAAGCGTCAGATCGGCATCTCGATCGACTATATCCGCCGCGAGGGACGCCAGATCGCCGAGGTGATGGTGGTGCGCAAGCGCCGTCTCGCCGGTCTCAAGCTTTCGCCGCTGCGCTGACCGCCGACCGGCCGGCCATCCCGTTGTGACGCCGAGGTCCGGGCCCCTCTGACGGCGCCAGCCGCCATGTCGGTCCTCCCCCACCGACCCTCCGGGCGAACGTCCGGCGCAGCGGTCCGACGCGCATGCGTGCGCTGCGGACCCGCCTGCGCGCGCGTCGTCGTCGGAGACCCGAACCGAGGACCCCATGGACACACTGATATCGCTACTGACCGCCGAGACGGTCGGCAAACCGCTCTGGATCTGGCTGAGCTTCCTCACCATCGTCTTCGTGCTGCTCGCCTTCGACCTTGGCGTGCTCAACAAGAGCAACAGGGAGCTCGGCATCGGCGAAAGCCTCAAGCTCTCGGCCTTCTACATCGCCGTCGCCGTCGCCTTCGGCGGCTGGGTCTGGTATGCGATGGGACCGGACGCCAGCATGCAGTATTTCACCGGCTATGCGATCGAGAAGGCGCTCTCGATCGACAACGTCTTCGTCATCTCGCTGATCTTCAGCTACTTCGCGATCCCCCGCATCTACCAGTACCGGGCGCTGGTCTGGGGCATCATCGCCGTGCTCGTGCTGCGCGGCATCATGATCGGCGTCGGCGCGGCCCTGGTCCAGAACTATGACTGGGTGCTGCTGCTGTTCGGTGCATTCCTGGTCGTCACCGGGATTAAGATGCTCGTGGCCCGGGAAGCGGACGCCGACGTCTCGAGCAATCCGGTGTTGCGCCTGCTCTCCCGCGTGTTCCGCGTGACGCCCCAACTGCACGGCCAGCGCTTCTTCGTGCGCCAGCCGCACCCCGTCACCGGCAAGACCGTCCTGTGGGTGACGCCGCTGTTCCTGGCGCTGGTGGTCATCAACATCGCCGACCTCGTCTTCGCGGTCGACTCGGTGCCGGCCATCTTCGCCATCACGACCGACACCTACATCGTCTTCACTGCCAACATCATGGCGGTTCTCGGCCTGCGCGCCCTCTACTTCGCGCTGGCGGCGATGGTCCACCGCTTCGAATACCTGAAATACGCTTTGGCGCTCGTGCTGGTGTTCATCGGCGGCAAGATCTTCTGGAACCACTTCTACGGCAAGCTCGACCCCGCCATCTCCCTGGGCGTGACCCTCGCCATGATCGCGGGCGGGGTCGCCTACTCGCTCTGGAAGACCCGCCGGAGCGAAGCCGGCGCCCATTGACCCTGATGGCCGGCGGCCATCCGCCGGCCCATCGCCCCGACGAACAGCGGCCGCCCGGCACAGCGGGTGAGGCGCGCTTGCCGAGAGCCGGGCCGGCCGCCGCGCATCCGCGGCGCCGCGCCCGGCTCCGGATTGTCTGCCTGCCTGCAGCTTCGCCGCTGCGTCCTCGCCCGTGCCCGTGGAGACCGCCCATGTCGATTGCCAGCGCCGCCCTCCTGTCTCCACCGGTCTTGTGCTTCGGCCTCGGCGCTCTCGCGTATGCGCTGCGCAGCAACCTGCGAATTCCGGCGCCCGTGTTCGAGGCCGTGTCCATCTATCTGCTGCTGGCCATCGGCCTGAAGGGCGGGGCGGAGCTGGCCGAGACGCGCTGGTCGGACTTCGCCGCGCCGGCGGCCGCGGCCTCGCCCTCGGCCTGCTCATTCCGCTCTGGTGCTTTTTCGCGCTGCGCCGGCTCGCCGGGTTCGGGGTGGCGGACGCGGCGTCGCTCGCGGCCCATTACGGCTCGGTCTCTGCGGTGACCTTCATCGCCGTGATCAACTATCTCGAACGCGCGGGCACGCCGCACGAGGGCTTCATGACGGCGATCCTCGCCTTGATGGAAGCGCCGGCCATCGTCGTCGCACTCCTGCTCGCGCGCTGTGCCGGCGCACCGCGGCGGGGGACGCCGGGCCCGGCCTCGGCGCGGCGCTGCGCGAGGTCCTGTCCGCCAAGAGCTTCCTGCTGCTGGTCGGCGGCCTCGTCATCGGCGGGCTCATCGGCAAGACCGGCCTGGCCCCGGTGCGGCCCTTCTTCGGCGATCTCTTCCTCGGCTTTCTGTGCCTGTTTCTGCTGGAACTCGGCATCGTCGCCGCCAAGCAGGCGGATGAGGCCTGGCGGGCGGGAGGGCGGCTGCTGGTCTTCGCCATTGCCGCTCCGCTGCTGAACGGATCGCTCGGCCTTCTTGCCGGCCATCTGGCGGGGCTGTCGGAGGGCGGCGCGGTGGTCCTGGCGACGCTGGCGGCCAGCGCGTCCTACATCGCCGCGCCCGCGGCGGTCCGGCTCGCGCTGCCCGAGGCGAATGCCGCCTATTCGCTGGCGGCGAGCCTCGCGATCACCTTCCCCTTCAACGTGGTGATCGGCATTCCGCTCTATGGCGCGCTTGCGGCGCGCCTTTACGGCTAGAAGCCCTGCGGGGCCTTCGGGCGGCCGGCGGTGCCGCCGCGCGGGCTCTCAGAGCGATCCATCGACGCCCCGCGACCTCGACGGCTCTCACGCCGCATCGCCCCGCCGATGCCCCGACAGATCGGTGATCCGCACGCGCTCCCCGGTCAGCGGATTGTCCGGGTCCCAGCCGTAGCTCAGGGTCTCGAAGCGCATGGACCGGGCGTCGATCATCAGCAGGCGCCCGACCAGCCCCTCGCCGAAGCCGACGATGGCGCGGATCGCCTCCAGCGCGGCGAGGGAGCCGGCGGTGCCGGCGAGCGCGCCCAGCACCCCCGCCTCGGCGCAGGGGGCGACCGTGCCGGGCGGCGGCGGCTCCGGGAACAGGCAGCGATAGGTGGGGTTCGGCGTGCCGTCCGGCGCGCGCTCGTGCGCGCGCACGGTGGTGAGGGTGGCATCGAAGGTGCCGAGCGCCGCCGTCACCAGCGTCCTGCGCGCCAGAACGCAGGCGTCGGACACCAGATAGCGGGTGGCGAAATTGTCCGAGCCGTCCACCACCACGTCCACGCCGGCGATCAGGTCGAGCGCGTTGTCGGCGGAAAGCCGCGAGTGGTGCGTCTCCAGCGCCACATGGGGGTTGAGCGCGGCGACGGCGTCGCGGGCGCTGTCCACCTTCGGGCGGCCGATGTCGGGCGTGCGGTGGATCACCTGGCGCTGGAGGTTGGAGAGCGACACCACGTCGTCCTCGACGAGGACGATGCGCCCGACGCCCGCCGCCGCCAGATACAGAAGTGCCGGCGCGCCGAGGCCGCCCGCGCCCACCACCAGGACGCTGGCCGCCTTGAGCTTCTGCTGGCCGGGCCCGCCCACGTCGTGCAGCACGATGTGGCGGGCGTAGCGTTCGATCTCTTCGGTGGAGAAGGCCATAAGGGCTCATTAGCCCTTCGGCGGGATTTCGTCACCCCGGCGGGAACCAGGTCCGCGCCGGCGGCATTTCTCCTGTGACAGACACGCCGGAGACCCTGCGACATGCACCGCATCGCCATCGATTTCTCGCGCCGCGCCGACGTTCCTGCCACCTTCCTCCTGGACGATGCGGTTAAGTCCGGCCGCGCCGTCGACCTGCTGCTCGACTGCGCGCGCGCCTGCGCCGACGGCGCGCCGACATGGAGACGGGCCGCTCGGCCATCGAGCCGGAGCGCCTGCGCCTGATGCTGGCCTGCGCCGAGACCTGCCGCGCGGCGGCCATGTGATGATCCTGGGCGTGCCCCATCACATTGAATTGTGCGAGGCCGCGGCCGGCCTGTGCGAGGCCTGCATCGCCGCCTGCGACGCGGACGAGGATGCCGAGGAGTGCGTTGCCGCCTGCCGCGCCTGCGCCGAGGCGTGCCGCAACCTCGCCGTCCACTGAGCGAGCGGCCCGCTTATTGGGCCGCGAGCTTCTCGATCAGCGGCTGGAGGGTGGTCGTCACCGCCTCCGGCGTCAGCGGACCGACGAACTTGTGGGCGATGGTGCCGTCCTTGGCGAGCACGAAGGTCTCGGGCACGCCATAGACGCCCCACTCGATGGCCGCGCGGCCGTTCGGGTCCACCCCCACCGCCTCGTAGGGCATGCCGTATTGGCCGAGGAAGCGCCGCGCGTTTTCGGGCGCGTCCTTGTAGTTCAGCCCGACGAGGCGCAGGCGCGGGTCCTGCGCCAGCTTCATCAGCAGCGGATGCTCTTCGCGGCACGGCCCGCACCAGGAGGCCCAGACGTTCACCAGCGTCGGCTTGCCGGCGAGCGCCGCGGTGTCGATGCCGGGCACGCTCACGCCGGCCTTGCGCAGGTCCGGCAGCGCCGGCAGCGTCATGGCCGGGGCCTTGCGGCCAACCAGCACCGACGGCACGCGGGAAGGGTCGCCGCCGGTCTCCAGGCGCGTCAGGAACAGGCCGGCCAGCGCCAGGAAGATCACCAGCGGCAGCAGCACCAGCCACGCGCGACGGCGCGGCGCCGGTGCGGCCGGGTTGGGCTCGCTCACGGGGCTGGCTCCTCGATCTTTGAGGCCGTGCTGGAGCGGCGGCGCACCCCGCGCGCCTCCAGCTCGGCCAAAGCGCGCTTCTGCGCGGCATTGTCGATCAGCATCCAGGCCGCAAGCAGCCCGAGGCCGAGGATGGAGACCGCATAGGACGCGGCGATGAAGGTGAAATGCTCCATGGCCTCAGCCCATGGCCTCGGCGGCGGCGCGCGCCTCCAGCACCTCCACCCGCCGGCGCAGGATTTCGGTGCGCATGGCGACGAGGTGCAGCGTCACGAACAGAAGCGAGAAGCCGAGCGCGCAGGTGAGCAGCGGCCAGAGCAGGCTGGCGTCGATGGTGGACCCGCCCATGCGGAACACCGAGGCCGGCTGGTGCAGCGTGTTCCACCAGTCCACCGAGAACTTGACGATGGGGATGTTGATGACCCCCACCAGGGTCAGGACCGCCGCCGCGCGGCCCGCGCGGCTTGGATCGTCGATGGCGGCGCGCAGCGCCATCACGCCGAGATAGAGCAGCAGCAGCACCAGCATGGAGGTGAGGCGCGCATCCCACACCCAATAGGTGCCCCACATGGGCCGGCCCCAAAGGGCGCCGGTGACGAGGCACAGGGCCGCGAAGGTGGCGCCGATGGGCGCCGCGGCCTTGTGCGCCACGTCCGCCAGCGGATGGCGCCAGACCAGGACGCCGAGCGAGGACACGGCCATCAGGGTATAGGCGAACATGGCGAGCCACGCGAACGGCACGTGGATGTACATGATCTTGACCGTCTCGCCCTGCTGATAGTCGGCCGGAGCGTTGAAGGCGAGCCAGAAGCCGATGGCGAGCACGAGCGCGCTTGCCGCCGCGAGCCACGGCAGCAGGCGGCTGGAATAGGCCAGGAAGCGCGTCGGGTTCGCCAGATCGAGGATCGCCATGCCGTCTTTCTAGACCATCTCCATTCGCCAGGGGAGCGCCCCTCGCGCGCCATTTACCCGCAGGATGAACCGCGGACCGGGGCGCAACAGGATCCGCGTTGCCCGCCGGCCGGCAAGGCCTCATCTTCCCCAGCGGCATAAGGGAGAACGCCGATGTATGAGGAACCCGTCAAGGAACATCAGTGGCTCAGAGGCCTGATCGGGGACTGGACCTTCGAGGGCGAGTGCATCATGGGACCGGACCAGCCGCCGAACCGCGTGAGCGGGTCGGAGACGGTACGGGCGCTCGGCGAGCGGTGGGTGATCTGCGAGAGCACCACGCCCATGCCGGAGCCAGACACGGGGACCGCCACCAACCTTTTGTCCATCGGCTACGACCCGGCGAAGGGCAAGTTCATCGGCACCTTCATGTCGTCGGCCATGAATTCGCTGTGGGTCTATGAGGGCACGCTGGACGCCGGCGGCACGGTGCTGACCCTCAACACCGAAGGCCCGTCCATGACCGGCGAGGGCCGCGCCCGCTACCAGGACATCGTCGAGCTGACGCCGTCGGGCGAGCGGCGCTTCTCCTCACGCATCGAGATGCCCGACGGCGAGTGGGTGACCTTCATGACGTCGACCTACGTCAAGGCGGCATGAGCCGGCGCCAAGACAGCGCAGGCGCGGCGCGGGCGCGGCACTCACTCCTTCTCCGGCACCGGCACGTTGAAGCCGTTGAGGATCATGGAGACGTGGCAATAGAGCGCGATGAGGTAGATCAGCTCCGCCGCGCCCGCCTCCTCGAAGGTCTCCACCGCCCGGCGATAGAGCAGCTCCGGCAGCGGTCCACCATTGAGCAGCGCGTGGGTGACGTCGTAGGCCACCGCCTCCGCATGGGTGAGGTCCGCCGGACGGCTGCCGCCGACGATGCCGGCGATCTTGTCGTCGGACAGGCCCTTGGCCTCGGCCACCGCCACATGGGCGTAAAGTTCGTAGGCGCTGTCGAACTTCGCGCCGGTGACCAGGATCGCCACCTCGCGCACGGTGCGCGGCAGGCCCGGCGCCTCGGACATGGCCTTCACCAGGTCCCACACCGGGGCGCCGTACTTGGGAAAGCGCAGCCAGGGATTCCACGGCCCCATCAGCGCGCCGCTCTCGTCGATCACCTTGAAGGCGTTGAAATTGGCGCGGATGCCCTTGGCCATGTCGTCATAGAGCGGCTTCTGGGCCTCGGAAAGGGCCTTGGGCGAGAGCAGCGGCAGGCGCATGGAATGGGTCCCCCTGGATGACACGCGCCGGGCGCGACGATCTGCCCCGGCGTCACGCCATAAGAGACGATGTTCGTGACGTCTTTTCCAGCGCGTCCGCTCACCCCCGCGCGGCGCGCAGCGCCGCCGCCGCCGCCACCGGGCCGAGCACCAGCGAGAACAGAGCGAGGCCCAGCAGCACCCGGAACGGGGTGCCGAACGGCACCGGTCCGGTCACCGCCGACGTGGTCGCCGACACCGCGAAGATCAGCACCGGGATGGCGAGCGGGATCACCAGCACCGCGATCAGCAGCCCGCCGCGCCGGAACGCGCCCGCGAACGCCGCGCCGATCAGGCCGAGGAAGGTTACGGCCGGCGTGCCCACCAGCAAAGTCGCCACGACGGCGGCGATGGCGGCCGGCTCCAGGTTCAGCATCAGCGCCAGCACCGGGGCGGCGATCACCAGAGGCAGTCCGGTGGCGAGCCAGTGGGCGAGGCCCTTGGCGGCGGCCACCAGTTCCAGCGGAAGCGCGGACAAGGTGAGGTTGTCGAACGAGCCATCCTCCACGTCGCCGGTGAACAGGCGCTCCAGGCCGATGAGGCTGGCGAGCAGCGCGCCGATCCACAGGATCGCCGGGCCGATGCGGGCGAGGAGCGCCAGGTCCGGCCCGACCGCGAACGGCACCACCGTGATGACGCACAGAAAGAACACGACGCCGAGCCCCGCCCCGCCGCCGGCGCCGAGCGAGAGCGCGAGATCGCGCTTGAGGATCGCCAGGAAGGCGCGGGTCATGGGCGCAGCTCCGGCGCCTTTGTCTCCGGTGCGGTCCCCCTCCCCAGCCGCAATTCCTCGCCCGCGCCGAGGTCGAGCGGCGTATGGGTGGCGGCCACCAGGATGCCGCCTTGGCCAAGATGGGCGCGGGCGAAGCCGGCGAACATCTGCTGCGCCGCGGCATCGAGCGCGGTGGTGGGCTCGTCCAGGATCCAGACCGGCCGGCGCGACGCCAGAAGCCGCGCCATGGCGAGGCGCCGCTTCTGCCCGGCGGAGAGCACCCCGGCCCTGAGTCGCGACAGGCCGCCGAGCCCCACCGCCTCCAGCGCCTCGCCGACGCCAAGGCCGGTCTCGCCCAGCACGGCGCGCCAGAAGGCGAGGTTGGCGTGGACCGTCAGCGCGCCCTTCACCGCGTCCTCATGCCCGAGATAGTGCACGCATTCAGCGAGCGGCGCCTCGCCTGCGCCCTCCAGGCGCACCGTGCCCTCGGTGGCGGCCAGCAGGCCCGCGAGGATGCGCAGCAGCGAGGACTTGCCGGTGCCGTTCGGCCCCGTGACGACAAGCGGCACGCCCGCGCGTGCGCTAAGGGAGAGACCCGCAAACAGCAGCTTCAGCCCGCGCTGGCAGGCGAGGCCCTCGCCTGTGAGGCAGGTCAGGGATTTTTCCGTCACGAGCCCTGCTTTCGCTGCATTGCACTTTGCCCGTTCTTATCGCATGACCACGGTTTGAAATGGCTCTATAAAGCGGCTGAACCGCACCGTCCAAGGTGGTGGGGTGCCTCCCTCCCCAACCCTTAGGCGATCCGCGTCGGTCGATCATCGAACCGGAGTGAACGCGCCGTGACTTCTCTCGACAGCTTCCAGTGCCGCAAGACCCTTCAGGTGGACGACAAGGACTACGTCTACTACGACCTGGAAGCGGCCGAGAAGAACGGGCTTCCCGGCGTCTCCCGCCTGCCCTTCTCCATGAAGGTGCTGCTGGAAAACCTGCTGCGCTTCGAGGACGGCCGCTCGGTCACCAAGGCGGACATCCTCTCGGTCGCCGACTGGCTGAACAACCGGGGCAAGGCGGAGAAGGAGATCGCCTACCGCCCGGCCCGCGTCCTCATGCAGGACTTCACCGGCGTGCCCGCCGTGGTGGACCTTGCCGCCATGCGCGATGCCATGGTGGCGCTGGGCGGCGACCCGGAGCGCATCAACCCGCTGGTGCCCGTCGACCTCGTCATCGACCATTCGGTGATCGTCAACTTCTTCGGCGACAATTCCGCGTTCAAGAAGAACGTGGATGAGGAGTACAAGCAGAACCAGGAGCGCTACCGCTTCCTGAAGTGGGGCCAGAACGCGTTCGACAATTTCCGCGTGGTCCCGCCCGGCACCGGCATCTGCCACCAGGTGAACCTCGAATACCTCGCCCAGACGGTCTGGACCCGCAAGGAAGAGATCAACGGCAAGAAGGTCGAGGTGGCCTATCCCGACACCCTGGTGGGCACCGATTCGCACACCACCATGGTGAACGGCCTCGGCGTGCTCGGTTGGGGCGTGGGCGGCATCGAGGCCGAGGCGGCCATGCTCGGCCAGCCCATCTCCATGCTCATCCCCGAGGTGATCGGCTTCAAGCTGGACGGCAAGCTGAAGGAAGGCATCACCGCCACCGACCTGGTGCTCACCGTCACCCAGATGCTGCGCAAGAAGGGCGTGGTGGGCAAGTTCGTGGAATTCTACGGCCGGGCCTCGAGCACCTGTCGCTGGCCGACCGCGCCACCATCGCCAACATGGCCCCCGAATACGGCGCCACCTGCGGCTTCTTCCCGGTGGACCGCGAGACCATCGACTATCTGGAGGAGACCGGCCGCAAGGACAGCCGCGTCGCGCTGGTGGAAAAATATTCCAAGGCGCAGGGCATGTGGCGCAAGAAGGACACCCCGGACCCGGTGTTCACCGACACGCTGGAGCTGGACCTCGACACCGTGCTGCCGTCCATGGCCGGCCCCAAGCGCCCGCAGGACCGGGTGCTGCTCTCCGAGAGCAAGACCGGCTTCCTGGCCGCGCTCGAAGGCGAGTTCAAGAAGCCCGGCGAGGCGGACAAGCGCGTGCCCGTCACCGGCGCCGACTACACGCTCGGCCATGGCGACGTGGTGATCGCCGCCATCACCTCCTGCACCAACACCTCCAACCCCTCGGTGCTGATGGCCGCGGGCCTGCTCGCCAAGGCGGCGGCGAAGAAGGGCCTGAAGTCCAAGCCGTGGGTGAAGACCTCGCTCGCGCCCGGCTCCCAGGTGGTGGAAGGCTATCTGAAGGATTCCGGCCTGCAGGAATATCTCGACGACCTCGGCTTCAACCTGGTGGGCTTCGGCTGCACCACCTGCATCGGCAATTCCGGCCCGCTGCCGGAGCCGATCTCCGAGGCGATCAACAAGAATGACCTCGTGGCCGGCGCCGTGATCTCCGGCAACCGCAATTTCGAGGGCCGCGTGAACCCGGACGTGAAGGCGAACTATCTCGCCTCCCCGCCTTTGGTGGTGGCCTATGCGCTGGCCGGCTCGCTCCAGGTGGACCTCACCACCGAGCCGCTCGGCACCGACAAGGATGGCAACCCGGTCTATCTCAAGGACATCTGGCCCTCCAACAAGGAAGTGGCCCAGTACATCCGCGAGAACGTCACCAAGAAGATGTTCAAGGAAAAGTATTCCGACGTCTTCAAGGGTGACGAGAACTGGCAGAAGATCGCGGTCCCCACCGGCCAGACCTATGCCTGGCAGGATGCCTCCACCTATGTGCAGAACCCGCCCTACTTCGTCGGCATGACGAAGGAGCCGGAGCCGGTGAAGGACATCATCGACGCCCGCATCATGGGGCTGTTCCTCGATTCCATCACCACCGACCACATCTCGCCGCCGGCTCCATCAAGCAGGCGTCCCCGGCCGGCCAGTATTTGATCGAGCACCAGGTGCGGCCGATCGACTTCAACCAGTACGGCACCCGCCGCGGCAACCACGAGGTGATGATGCGCGGCACGTTTGCCAACATCCGCATCAAGAACCAGATGGTGCCGGGGGTCGAAGGCGGCGTGACCATCCACTATCCGGACGGCGCACAGATGCCGATCTACGACGCGGCCATGCAGTACAAGGCCGAGGGCGTGCCGCTGGTGGTGTTCGCCGGCAAGGAATATGGCACCGGTTCTTCGCGCGACTGGGCGGCCAAGGGCACCAAGCTGCTCGGCGTCCGCGCCGTGATCGCGCAGTCGTTCGAGCGCATCCACCGCTCGAACCTGGTCGGCATGGGCATCGTGCCGCTGGTGTTCAAGGAAGGCGAGAGCTGGCAGACGCTCGGCATCACGGGCGACGAGATCGTCACCCTGAAGGGTATCGAGGGCGACCTCAAGCCGCGCCAGACCCTGACGGCGGAGATCACCTTCGCCGACGGCACCGTGAAGAACGTCGACCTCATCTGCCGTATCGATACGCTGGATGAGCTGGACTACTTCCGCAACGGCGGCATCCTGCCCTACGTGCTGCGCTCGCTCGCGGCCTGAGGCGGGCTGGCCATCACCTCAGGGGCGGGGGCGCGACGCCTCCGCCCCTTTTTCTTGGCGCGACCGTTCGCTCGCCGGGATGCGAAGCGGCGGGCGGCGCCGCTCACGGCATCGTCAGGCGCCGGTCGGCGCGCCGGGCTTGCGGGGCCACCGAACTTGCAGGCGCGCCGCCGGGAACGGTTTCAATGCACCTCTGGCTGCACCTGAATGTGACTGGTTCCGCCTCCTCGGCTCCGTTATCCCCTTTCCACCCGCCCACCTCGAACCCGCGCGATCGTCTACATGCTCCACAAGCCTGCCTTCCCGCTCGCGCTGGCCGCCCTCCTCGTCCTCGGGGGCGCGGCGATGGCCCAGGGCACGGGCCAGCCGGCGACCGGCCAGAGCCCACAGGCCAAGGCTGCGAGCCCGCAGAAGGTGGTGGTGGAATTGTTCACCAGCCAGGGCTGCGCCTCCTGCCCGCCGGCGGACGCGCTGATCGCGGAGCTGGCCAAGGACCCGCAGGTGATCGCCCTGTCGCTGGCGGTGGACTATTGGGACTATATCGGCTGGAAGGACACCCTCGCTTTGCACGGCCATTCGCTGCGCCAGAAGGCTTATGCGGAGATGCGGCCGGACCGGAAGGTCTATACCCCCCAGGTGGTGGTGGATGGCCAGTTCGCGGCCAAGGGCAGCGACCGGGCGGCGGTGCATCGTGCGGTGCTGGCGGCGCGCGGCGCGGCGGCGCAGCCGAAGGTGTCGCTGGGCGTGGAACGCGCGGGCGACGCCATCGAGGTGCGGATCGGCGCGGTTGAGGAGCCCGTCGCCGCGATGGTGTGGGCTTGTCCGGTAAGCACCAGCCAGCAGGTCGCCATCGGCCGCGGCGAGAATGGCGGGCGCAACGCCACTTATTCCAACGTGGTGCGCGGCTGGGTTCGTCTCGGCAATTGGGACGGGCGAAGCCTGGCGCTGCAAGTGCCGCTCGCCGAGCTGCGGCGCGACGGTGTGGATGCGGTCGCCATCCTGGTGCAGGCCGGCGCGGTCGACGCCCCAGGCCGCATCCTCGGCGCCGCCATGGTGCCGCTGAACTAGAGCTTTCCGCCCTTCGCTCTGCCGCTCATTCAGCCCTTCGCCATGCGCGGGCGGGCCGAGCGGCACCGCAAAAAAAGAGGCCGCCTTTCGGCGGCCTTCGGGGTCTGGATAGAATGGGTGCGTAGCAGTGGCCGGCTCGCGCGCGCCCCGGGGGCTGGGGGGCTGGGATAGGTCGGAGCGCCTCGCGAACCGGCCCTGCTACGGGTATGAAGATCGCCCAGCCCGTAGGCGTGCGATTGTCCGAATTCCGGCGAGACTGTGATTCCATTGACGTTGGCGTGATCCCGCGCGGATCAAGCGGGCGCAGCCGGCTACGGAATGTCCTTGAAAGCGCCCGGCCGCGCGGCAATCATGACCATCCGTGCGCGCCTGCGTCGATCTTGAGAACGCGCCGGGGACAGGAGGCCCGATGGGAGACGTCGAACCCATACGAAACCTGGATCCAGCCGGCCAGAGCCGCCGGGCCGCCCTTGGGGTGGCGGCCCCGGCAGCCGCTCCGGCGCCGGTGCGCGTCACCTTCGACCGCCGGGAGCTGGACCGCATCCTCGACCTCTACGGCCGCATGGTGGCGCTCGGCGAATGGCGCGACTACGCCATCGATTTCACCCGCGACAAGGCGGTGTTCTCCATCTTCCGCCGCGCGCTCGACGTGCCGCTCTACCGCATCGAGAAGGACCCGCGTCTCGCCCGGCGGCAGGGTGCCTATGCGGTGGTGTCGCAGACGGGGCTGATCCTGAAGCGGGGTCAAGAATTGCCGCGCGTGCTCGCGGTGCTGGAGAAGCCGCTGCGGACGATCTGAAGCCGGTGATGTGAAGCCGGTGAGTTGAAGCCGACCTTGCCGCGCGCACATCGGCGGCGGACGCCGCCTGGGCGCGCGACAGCCCGGCCGGGCTCGGCTTTCATGCGGACTTGGCTTCATCAGGACAAAGTGGGGCCGGGCAAACTTTTGCGGGGCATGGCTTGGCCCGGCAACGGGCTCCGGCTGGATTGGCAATGCGCCCGAGCCACGCGGATGCGGTTATGACGCCGGTGAGATCAACCGTCTTGCCGCCGCCGCCCCGGGGAGCCAGGCCAGGCTGACATCGTCCCGGGCAGGCAGCGACGCACCCGGCGCGGGCGCGGACGCCCGCGTGCCGCTTCAGGATTTCGGGGATTGCGGCGCAGCCGCACCACCACGTCCACCCGCGCCACCTCGTAACCCTCGGGCGCCTCGGGCAGCCGGTCCACGCCCACCTGCTGGGCGGGAATGTCGAGCAGCTCGTTGTGGCCTTCGAGGTAGAAATGGTGGTGATCGGAGGCGTTGGTGTCGAAATAGGTCTTCGAGCCGTCCACCGCCACCTCGCGCAGGAGGTCGACTTCGGTGAACTGGTGCAGCGTGTTGTAGACGGTGGCCAGCGAAACCGGGAAACGGGCCTTGATGGCCTCCTCATGGAGGATTTCCGCGGTCACGTGCCGGTCGCCCTTGGCGAACAGCAGCCAGCCGAGCGCCAGCCGCTGGCGGGTGGGACGCAGCCCCACCTCGCGCAGCATCTCGCGCACGTCATGGAAAGGACAGCCCGTGCGGCGTGCGGTGGAAATGTCGCGCAATTGCGCCACCGGCAGCACGTGGTCCTCGGCAGCCTCGTTCCCCGAGACGATGGGGGAGCCGAAGGCGGTTCGGAATCGGGGCATCTCGCTCATGGGTCTACAATCTTCGCAGCTACCACTAAAATATGCCGCCGAAGGCGAAGCGCAATGCGAATGCCTCCGAAGACCAAGTCCGTTTATACCGGATCGCAGACCTCAATTCCATACCTGCGGCTGTTACGATAATAAGTCTAAAGTGCATCGTCGGCCGGAGCGCGGCCGCGCCCGTCACATACCGCCGCATCACGCCGCATTGACCGGCCGCGCCCCGCCCGGACCGTGGACGCGGCAGCGGGCGCGCGCTATGGCGGCGCTCGGAGGCGGACCGCGACGCCCGCCCGGATCGCTCAGAAGGACCGCGCCCTTGGGCTTCACCGGCAATTCCTCTCAAGCTGCGCTGCTCGTGGCCGCAGGATCGGCCCTCGCGCTGGCGTCCGCCTGGTATTTCCAGCTGGTGGTGGGGCTCGCCCCCTGCCCGCTCTGCCTCGACCAGCGCATTCCCTATTATGTGGGCGTGCCGCTGGCGCTCGTCGCCTTCGGCGCGGCGCAGACCGGCCGAACGGGCACGGCGCGGGTCCTCATGGGCGTGCTGTTCCTGCTGATGCTCGCCAATGTGGGCCTCGCCAGCTTCCATGCCGGCGTCGAATGGCGCTTCTGGCCCGGCCCCACCTCCTGCACCGGCGCCCCCGCCGCCGCCACGGGCAGCATCCTCGACGCCATCAAGGGCGCCCGCGTGCCGCGCTGCGACGAGGCGGCGTGGCGTCTGTTCGGCCTCTCCATGGCGGGCTGGAACGCGCTGATCGCGGCGGCGCTCGCCGCCGTGGCGCTCGGCGGCGCGACATCAGGCCGCAAGGGCGCGTGAGCGCAGGCGGGGCTCAGGGGTCGAGTTCGGTATCCCAGTAGAGATAATCGAGCCAGCTCTCGTGCAGGTAATTGGGCGGGAAGTGGCGCCCGTTCTGATGCAGGTCCTGCACCGTGGGCTGGAACGGCATCTGCGCCGGCCACATCCCCACGTCGCCCGGCATGTGGCCGCCCTTGCGCAGATTGCAGGGGGAGCAGGCAGCGACCACGTTTTCCCAGGTGGTCTGGCCGCCGCGGGAGCGCGGGATCAGGTGATCGAAGGTGAGGTCGTCGCGCGAGCCGCAATACTGGCAGGTGAAGCGGTCGCGCAGGAAGACGTTGAACCGGGTAAAGGCCGGGTGACGCGTGGGCTTTACGAAGGTTCTGAGCGAGACCACGCTCGGCAGCCGGATCTCGAAGCCCGGACTTCGTACCGCCTTGTCGTAGTATTCGACGATGTTCACCCGGTCCAGGAACACCGCCTTAATGGCATCCTGCCAGCACCAGACGGACAGCGGGTAATAGCTCAAGGGACGGTAGTCCGCGTTGAGCACGAGTGCTGGCCAAGCCCCTGGTGACAATGCCGTGGTCAAGGACGGAACTCCTCGCCTCGCCGCACCGAATCACGACACCCGGGTCCGGTGCGCCGCGATACTCTATATGGACAGTGTCATTCTTGTGAAGCACGCCGCGCGCCGCTTCCCAAAGCGTGTGCGAGGAACGCCCCGGACTGGAAAAGACCCGCCTCGTCAATACCGTGCCCCAGGTCCGGGCACATGTGCCACTCCACCGGCGCGCCGGCCGCGGCCAGTGCCTGCGCGCTCGCGAACATGGCCGAGACCGGGATCAGCTCGTCCTGCGCCCCATGCACCAGGAGCAGCGGCGGCGGGCGGTCGATCGCCTCGGGCGGGTCCTGGAGCCGGGCCCACAGGCCCGAGCATCCCACCACCGCCGCCGGTCGCGCGCCCCCTTCCACCGTCGCCGCATGGAGCGCCATCATCGCCCCCTGGCTGAAGCCGAGCAGCGCGAGGCGAGACGCCGGAAGGCGGAGCGCCGCCAGTTCGCGATCGAGGAAAGCGCGCAGCGTCGGCCAGGCGGCCGCGGTGCCGCGGGCCAGTTCGTGCGGATCGCGGAAGGTGAGCGGGAACCATTGCCGCCCCACCGGCGCCTCGGCGCACGGCTCCGGCGCGTGGGGCGCCACGAAGGCGGCACCCGGCAGCAGTTCGGCGAACGCGGCCCCGATGTCGATCAGGTCGCGCCCGTCCGCGCCATAGCCGTGCAGCAGCACCACCAGAGCGTCGGCGGTGCCGGAGCGCGGCGCGAGGCGGGGACCGTCGAGCAAAGCCATGGGGACATCCGGGCAGGAGGATCAGGCGGGGGCACCGAGGCGGGCCCGGCGCGCGCCATAATAGGCCCACAGGAGATGCGCCGCCACGCCGCGCAGCGGCCGCCAGTCCTCGGCGATGGCGAACAGGCCGAGGTCCGAGCACCGGCCCGGCAGGCCGAGCGCCTCACCCGCCGCGACCTTCAGCGCCAGGTCGCCCGCAGGGAACGCATCGCCCCGCCCGAGGCAGAACAGCAGGTAGATGTCGGCGGTCCACAGGCCGATGCCCGGCAGGCGGGTGAGATAGGCGGCGGCGGCGTCCGCCGCCATGTCGTCCACATGGGAAAGGTCCACCGTGCCCGCCGCAAGAGCGCCGGCGATGCCGCGCAGGGTGCGGATCTTCGGCGCCGAGAGCCCGGCGGCGCGCAAATCGTCGTCTGAAGCCGCGAGGAGCCCGTCGGCGGCGATGGTGCCGCCGAGCCGCGCCTCCAGCCGCGCGGTGATGGAGCGCGCCGCCGCCACCGAGAGCTGCTGCGCCACGACGATGGCGGCGAGCCCGGCAAATCCCGGCGCCCGGCGCCGCAGCGCGGGGCGTCCCGCCTCGGCGACCAGAGGCGCGAGCCGCGGATCGAGATCGAGGAGCGCATCGAGCGCCCGCTCGAAGGTCGGCTGGTCGGAAAGGATCGGCTCCGTCATGGCCTCGTCCCGCCTGATGCCGCCCCGTGAGGGGCGCCGATGGAAATGCTATGGCTCGCCGCGAGCATCGCGCCGCCGCGCGCGCCGCGCAAAGGGGAGCCGCGCACCGTGGAGACGCCGGACGCCGACCGAGCAGCGAAGCCCCGGCCCGGACGCTTCGTCTGCCGCTTCGCGCCCAGTCCCAACGGGCCGTTGCATCTGGGCCATGCCTTCTCCGCGCTGGTCAATCACGATGCCGCCCGCCGCGCGGGCGGCAGATTCCTGGTGCGGATGGAGGACATCGATCTCACCCGGTGTCGACCCGAATTCGCCGCCGCCATCCTCGACGACCTCGCCTTTCTCGGCGCGCCGCCGGATGCGCCGCCGCGCCGGCAGTCGGCTCACATGGCGGACTATGCCGCGGCGCTGGCGCGGCTCGAGGCCATGGGCCTCGTCTATCCCGCCTTCGAGAGCCGGGCCGAGATCGCCCGCGCCCGTGGCCGAGCGGGGAAGCCGCCGGGGCGCCTCTGGCGCGCGTCCGGACGGGGTGGCGCTGGCTCCCG
>NZ_JBNFNU010000025.1:0-23610 GCF_057364445.1 Xanthobacter sp. BG11Y11_SDJG | reverse complement strand
CCGAGGGCTGGCGGGCCGCGTGCGGGCCGGCGGCGGGCGCGGCGGAGGAAGAAGGCGCGTCGGTCATTGAGCTATGTCGATTGACTTATGTAAACTGTTCGGTGTACTTTCTGCCTGTCCCGGTCAAAACATCCCTGCCGGGCGCTCTCTTCCAATCCATCCTCAGGAGGTCCCCCATGGACCACCGCCCCCTCGGTCGCTCGGGTCTGTCCGTGTCCGCCATCGGCCTCGGCTGCATGGGCATGTCCCAATTCTACGGCCCGAGCGATGACGATCAGTCGCTGGCAACCCTAGCAGCGGCGCTCGACCTCGGCATAAATTTCTTCGACACCGCCGACATGTACGGCACGGGCCATAATGAGCGCCTGCTCGCCCGCTTCCTCAAAGGGCGGCGCGACAAGGTGGTGCTCGCCACCAAGTTCGGCCTGGTGCGCGGGGCAAACGGCGAGCGCCTCGGCGTCAGCGGCGCGCCGGATTATGTGCGGTCCGCCTGCGACGCCAGCCTCGCGCGGCTCGGCGTCGACACCATCGATCTCTATTACCTGCACCGCGTGGACCCCAAGACCCCCATCGAGGACACGGTGGGCGCCATGAAGGGCCTGGTGGAGGCCGGCAAGGTGCGCTTCCTCGGCCTGTCCGAATGCGCGGTGGAGACGCTGAAGCGTGCGCACAAGGTGCATCCGATCACCGCGGTGCAGTGCGAATACTCGCTGTGGACCCGCGATCACGAGGGCGGGATGCTGGCGGCCAGCCGCGAGATCGGCGCCGCCTTCGTCGCCTACAGCCCGCTGGGGCGCTCGTTCCTGACCGGCGCGGTGGCGAGCACCGAGGGTCTGGCGGAAGGCGACTTCCGCCGCTCCAATCCGCGCTTCCAGGGCGAGGCGCTGGCGCAGAACCGGCGCTTGGTGGAGGCGCTGGCCGACTTCGCCGCGCAGAAGGGCGCGACCAGCGCCCAGATCGCCCTCGCCTGGATCCTCAACAAGCAGGACACCGTCATCCCCATCCCCGGGACGCGGCGCGAAAAGTACCTTAGGGAAAATATCGCAGCGACCGCGATCCGTTTGACCGCGCCGGAGATCGCAGCGCTCGATGCCCTGTTCGCGCCCGAGAAGGTGGCGGGCGCGCGCTATGCTCCCGCCGGCATGGCAACGCTCGGCCATTAGGATCGGGCGTTCCGCCCTTCGCCATTGAAAAGAGAGACCGGCCGGATCGCACCGCGATCGGCCGGCCGCTGCGTTTGCATGGGCGCGGACAGCCCTCTTGCGCTCTCGATATATCTTACGATATAAACTCAGCAGTCATATCGTTCGACATATCTCAGGAGTCGAAACCATGTTCGGATGCAGACCCAACTGGAATCCCGATCGCTTCGCCGGCGGTCCCCGGCCGCGGCGACTGGGGGCCATCGCGGCGGCGGCGGCGGCGGGCGTCACGGCCGTGGCGGCGGCGACATGTTCCGCCTTGGCCGCATGCTGGCCCAGGGCGACCTGAAGCTGCTCGCCCTCTCCCTCATCGCCGAGCAGCCCCGGCACGGCTACGAGATCATCAAGCTGATCGAGGAGAAGACCGCGGGCTGGTATTCGCCGAGCCCCGGCGTGGTCTATCCCACCCTCACCTTCCTGGAGGAGGCGGGCTACGTCACCGCCGAAGCCGACGGCGCCAAGAAGCGCTACGCCATCACCGAAGAGGGCCGCGCCTATCTCGCCCAGAACCGCGACTTCGCGGACGCCATCACCGGCCGCCTGTCGGAGATCGGCCTCAAGATGGGCCGCGTGCGCAAGTGGATGGGCTGGAGCGAGGACGGCCCGAGCCACGGCGCCGAGCTGCCGCGCCTGGTGGAGGCGGCGCTGGAGAACCTGCGCGATGTCGCCCAGCAGCGCCTCGCCGCCAATCGCGGCGCCGAGACCCGCATCGTCGAGATTCTCGCGCGCGCGGCAAACGACATCCGCGAGGCGTGAGGCGAAACCGCAGAGCGTGAGCGAAGCCGCGGGGCGGCGTCAATGCCGTCCCGCGCCGCGCAGCCGGCGACGACCCCGCCCCCCGCGACAGCGCAGCCCTCGTTCCCCGGCCAAGCGACAGCGAAGCTGGAGCGCCGAGCCCGGGGTCCAGGGAAACTTCCGCGCAGCGGACACCACCCACGGCGCTCCGCCTGCGGCGGAAGAAGCCGCCTGCGGCGCCTCCTTGCGCTGGGCCCCGGCTCCCCTTCCGCTGACGCTCCAGTCGGCCGGGGCAAGTGGGGCCGGGGCGCGTGGGCGGCGACCTTGCCCGTCGCGGCGGCGGCTGCTAAGAGCCGCCATCCCGCGCGGCTGCGCGGTTTCCTTCATACGCAACAGACAGGACGGTCCCCATGGCGATCGAGCGCACCTTCTCGATCATCAAGCCCGACGCCACGCGTCGCAACCTCACCGGCGCGGTGAACCAGGTCATCGAGACCGCCGGCCTGCGCATCGTCGCGCAGAAGCGCGTGCTGATGACCAAGGCCCAGGCCGAGACCTTCTATGCCGTGCACAAGGAGCGCCCGTTCTTCGGCGACCTCGTCGCCTTCATGACCTCCGGCCCCGTGGTGGTGCAGGTGCTCGAAGGCGAGGACGCGGTGGCCAAGTATCGCGACGTGATGGGCGCCACCAACCCGGCGAACGCCGCCGAGGGCACCATCCGCAAGCTGTTCGCGGAATCCATCGAGGCGAATTCGGCGCACGGCTCCGACAGCGTCGAAAATGCCAAGGTGGAGATCGCCCAGTTCTTCGCCGGGAACGAGATCGTCGGCTGACGCTACGGCAAGCAATGGTGTCGATGCGGGTCCAAACCACGGGATACCGTCCGCTACACCACTTAATGCTTGCCTGCGGGCCGTCCGCGGCTGTCTTGTGCGGTGCGCAACTGAATTTGCGCACCGCGAAGTCCGGTTTCGGTTGAGGCCGCCTGAAGCTTTGGGTAACGTCCCCGCGTCGAAATTCAGAATACGGCGCACCAGACGCCAAATACCAGGCTCCCAGGCCGAGCCTCCCAGGGGATGGAAATCATGTCGCTCGACTCGCCGGTCCTGTGGCTCGCGCTGCTGCAGATCATCTGGATCAATATCCTGCTGTCCGGCGACAACGCCGTGGTCATCGCCATGGCGTGCCGCTCGCTGCCCGAGAAGGCCCGCAAGTGGGGCATCATCCTCGGCGCCGGCGTGGCGGTGGGCCTGCGCATCATCTTCACCGGCATCGTCGCCACCCTCCTTGGCCTGCCCTGGCTGAAGCTGGTGGGCTCGCTGGCGCTGATGTGGATCGCGGTCGACCTCGCGGTGCCGAACGAAGGCAACGAGGAGGCGGTGGAAGCCAGCGACAGCCTGTGGAAGGCGGTCGGCACCGTCGCCCTCGCCGACATCGTCATGAGCCTCGACAATGTGGTTGCGGTGGCCGCCATCGCCAAGGACAACTGGTATCTGCTGGTGTTCGGCCTCGCCATCTCGATCCCGCTGATCGTCGCCGGCTCCTCCATCGTCATGGCCCTGCTGGACCGCTTCCCCATCCTGGTGTGGGCTGGCGCGGGCCTGCTCGGCTGGGTGGCCGGAGAGATGCTGCTGGGCGATCCGGCCCTCACCGAGCGCATCAGCCACGAACTGGTGGAGAACCTCCATTACGTCGCGCCGGCCGTCGGCGCCGGCCTGGTGCTGGTCACCGCGTTCTTGATGCGGCGATGGAAGGCACGCCACGCCCACGAGGCCGGGCACTGAACCACCTGCCCCGCCGCAAGCGCGCGCGGGGCGGAAAAAGGGGCGCGCGGAGCGCCCTTTTTTCTTGCCAATCGAGTGACCTAAGGTAAGTTTTACCTTACGATACATGACCTTAGGGCATCCTGATCCGTTCCAGGACACAAAAGCCCAACCACGCAGCAGGGGTAGATGATGGACTTTGCTTCACCGACCTTCTGGGTCTCGCTGCTTCAGATCATCTGGATCGATCTGCTTCTGTCCGGCGACAACGCGGTGGTGATCGCGCTGGCGTGCCGCTCGCTGCCCGAGAAGCAGCGCAAATGGGGCATCCTGCTGGGCGCCGGCGCGGCGGTGGGCCTGCGCATCATCTTCGCGCTCATGGTGTCCTACCTGCTCGGCATCCCGTTCCTGAAGGTGGTGGGCGGCCTGCTCCTGCTGTGGATCGCGGTCAAGCTGATCACCGACAATGAGGGCGACGCGCACGACGTCGAGGCGTCCGACAGCCTGTGGAAGGCGGTGCGCACCATCGCCATCGCCGACGCGGTCATGAGCCTCGACAACGTGGTGGCGATCGCCGCGGCGGCGCGCGGCCACTGGGAGCTGTTCGTGTTCGGCCTGCTGCTGACCATCCCGCTCATCATCTTCGGCTCGCAGCTGGTGCTGTCGCTGCTCACCCGCTTCCCGGCCCTCATCTGGGCCGGCGCGGCGCTGCTCGGCTGGATCGCCGGCGAGATGCTGGTGGGCGACGTGGTGTCGCTGCAGTATCTCCAGCAGTTCAACCCCGCCTTCGTGGTGCCCGATGCGGACTCGCCCATCGGCATCAAGACCGCGGCGATGCCCCATTACGTCGCCAGCGTGATCGGCGCCCTGGTGGTGCTGGGCATCGGCTATGTGCTGCGCAGTCGGCGCAGCGCGGAGAAGGCCGAGCACCACGCCTGACGGCGCGCTGCGGAAACCGTGAAAAGGGGGGCGACGGCATCCGTCGCCCCCTTTTAAGTTTGTGGCATGAACACCCATGTCGCCACGCCCAGCCCGGCGGTTCCGCGCGCGGCCGTCCAGGTCCGCGCCTCGGCCTGCCCCCATGACTGCCCTTCCACCTGCGCCCTGGAGGTGGAGGTGGGCGCGGACGGCCGCATCGGCCGCGTGCGCGGCGCCCGGGACCACAGCTACACGGCCGGCGTCATCTGCGCGAAGGTGGCGCGCTATGCCGAGCGGGCGCACCATCCCGACCGGCTGACGCAGCCACTGGTGCGCACCGGTCCCAAGGGGTCGGGCCAGTTCGCTCCGGTCTCCTGGGACGAGGCGCTCGACCGGGTCGCAGCCGGCCTCCTCGACGCGGAGCGGCGCCACGGCGCGGAGGCGGTGTGGCCCTATTATTACGCTGGCACCATGGGCCTCGTGATGCGCGACGGCATCAACCGGCTGACCCATGCAAAGAAATATTCCCGCTTCTTCTCCTCCATCTGCGTCAACCCGGCCTGGAGCGGCTACCTCGCCGGCGCCGGCCGCCTGTCCGGCGCGACCCGCGCGAGATGGCGCAGTCCGATTTGGTGACGCTGTGGGGCACCAACGCCGTCTCCACCCAGGTCAACGTGATGACCCACGCGGTGCAGGCGCGCAAAGCGCGCGGCGCGAAGATCGCGGTGGTGGACGTCTATCGCACCCCCACCATGGAGCAGGCGGACATCCCGCTGCTGATCCGCCCCGGCACCGACGGCGCGCTCGCCTGCGCGGTGATGCATGTGCTGTTCCGAGACGGCCTCGCCGACCGGTCCTATCTCGCCCGCTTCGCCCGCGACGCGGAGGCGCTGGAGGCGCACCTGTCCACCCGCTCGCCGGAATGGGCCGCCGCCATCACCGGCCTTTCGGCGGACGAGATCGAAGCCTATGCGCGCCTGGTCGGCACCGTGCCGCGCGCCTATTTCCGCATCGGCTACGGCTTCACGCGCTCGCGCAACGGGACGGTGGCCATGCATTCGGTGGCCTCCATCCCGGTCGGTCTCGGGCGCTCGGCAGCATTTGGGCGGCGGCGCCGCGCACTCGCTCTCCGGCCTCTATGGCTGGCACAAGAGGATGATCGAGGGGCTCGACGTGCGCGACCCCCGGACGCGCGCGCTCGACCAGTCGCGCATCGGCCCGATCCTGGTGGGCGAGGAGGACGCGCTGGCCGGCGGGCCGCCGGTGCATGCGCTGTTCATCCAGAACACCAACCCGGTGGCGGTGGCGCCGGAGCAGGACAAGGTGCGCGCGGGCTTTGCCCGCGAGGACCTGTTCGTGGCCGTGCACGAGCACTTCATGACCGACACCGCACGCATGGCGGACGTGGTGCTGCCCGCCACCATGTTCACCGAGCATGACGACCTCTACCAGGCTGGCGGGCACCCCCACATCCTGTTCGGGCCGAAGCTGGTGGAGCCGCCGGGCGAATGCCGCTCCAACCACGACGTGGTGTGCGCGCTCGCCGACCGGCTCGGCGCCGCCCATCCCGGCTTTGCCATGAGCGCGCGCGAGATCATCGACTGGACGCTGCGCGAAACCCGCCGCGGCACGCTGGAGGACCTGGAGGCGGCGCGCTTCATCGACATCGCGCCGCCGTTCGAGGAGGCGCACTTCCTCACCGGCTTCGGCCACCGCGACAAGCGCTTCCACTTCGCGCCCGACTGGAGCGCCACCGGCCTGCCGGCGCCGGGCCTGTTCGGTCCCTGGCAGGAGATGCCCGCGCTGCCGGACCACTGGGCGGTGATCGAGGAGGCGAATGCGGACTATCCGTTCCGCCTCGTGACGGCGCCGGCGCGCTCGTTCCTCAACACCACCTTCACCGAGACCGCCTCCTCGGCCGAGCGGGAGGGGCCGCCGGCGCTCATGATCCATCCCGACGACGCGGCCGGCCTCGGCCTTGCGGCGGGCGACGACGCGCGGGTGGAAAGCGCGCGCGGCGCGGTGGTGCTCACGGTGCGGCTGTTCGACGGGCTCAGGCGCGGCGTGGTGGTATCGGAGCAGATCCAGCCCAACCGCGCCCATGCGGGCGGGCGCGGCATCAACACGCTGACCGGCGCCGATCCGGTCGCCCCGGTGGGCGGCGCGGCGTTCCACGACAACCGGGTGCGCATCGAGAAGGCGTGAGGCGCGGCGCGCCTCAGACCGAAGGCGCCACCAGAGCCGGCAGGCCGCCGCGCGCGCCGTCGATGGCGACGCGCTCGTCCTCGACCGCGAGCCGGCCGGCGGCGAGCAGCTCCAGGCCCTTGGGATAGATCACGTGCTCCTGCACCAGGACCCGGGCGGCGAGCGTGTCCGGCGTGTCGTCGTCCTCCACCGGCACCGCCGCCTGGAGGATGATCGGCCCCGCGTCCATCTCGGCGCGCACGAAATGCACCGTGCAGCCGTGGAACCGTACCCCCAGCGCCAAGGCGCGGGCATGGGTGTCGAGCCCCTTGAAGGCAGGCAGCAGCGAGGGGTGGACGTTGATCATCCGGTCGCGCCAGCGCTCCACCAGCCAGGGCGTGAGCAGGCGCATGAAGCCCGCGAGGCAGATGATGTCGATGCCGGTGACGCGCAACTGCGCGTCGAGCGCGGCGTCGAAGGCGAGGCGGTCGGCATAGTCCTTGTGGCTCAACACCACGGTCTCGATGCCGCGCCCGGCGGCGAAGGCGAGGCCCGCCGCATCCGCCCGGTTGGAGAGCACCAGCGCGATCTCCGCCGGGAAGTCCGGCCGCTCCGCCGCCTTCACCAGGGCCGCCATGTTGGAGCCGCGCCCGGAGATGAGCACGGCGACACGCTTCTTCGTCATGCGGCAAACCCGAAATCGGCGGCGCCGTCATAGGCGACATGGGGCGCGCCCGCCCCCGGCTCGATGACGCCGAGGCGGATGACGCGCTCGCCCTGACCGGCGAAGGCGTCGGCCACCTCGTCCGCCCGCGCGGCGTCCACCACCACGGCCATGCCGACGCCGCAGTTGAAGGCGCGCAGCATCTCCTCGCTCGCCACCGCCCCGGTGGCGGCGAGCCAGCGGAACACCGGCGGCACGATGAGGTTCGACAGGTCGATGCGGGCGACGGTGCCCTTGGGCAGCACGCGCGGCAGGTTCTCGGTGATGCCGCCGCCGGTGATGTGGGCGAGCGCCTTCACCGCACCGGTGGCGCGGATGACGGCCAGGGTGCTCTTCACATAGAGCCGCGTCGGAGTGAGCAGCGCGGCGCCGAGGCGCTCGCCCGGCGCGAACGGCGCCGGATCGCCCCACACGAGGCCGGAGCGCTCGACGATGCGGCGCACCAGCGAATAGCCGTTGGAATGCACCCCCGCGGAGGCGAGGCCGAGGATGACGTCGCCCGGCCCCACATCGGCGCGCGGCAGCAGGCCCGCGCGCTCCACGGCGCCGACCGAGAAGCCGGCGAGGTCGTAATCGCCGTCCTGGTACATGCCCGGCATCTCGGCGGTCTCGCCGCCCACCAGCGCGCAGCCGGCCTCCTTGCAGGCGCGCGCGATGCCGGCGACGATGTGCGCGCCGACCTCGGGCGCGAGCCGCCCGGTGGCGAAATAGTCCAAGAAGAACAGCGGCTCGGCGCCCTGGACCACGAGGTCATTCACGCACATGGCGACGAGGTCGATGCCGATGGTGTCGTGCACGCCGGTCTCGATGGCGATCTTCAGCTTGGTGCCGACGCCGTCGGTGGTGGCGACCAGCAGCGGATCATTGAAGCCCGCCGCCTTGAGGTCGAACACGCCGCCGAAGCCGCCGATGTCCGCGCCCGCGCCCGGCCGGCGGTGGCCTTCACCAGCGGCTTGATGAGATCGACGAGCCGGTTGCCGGCGTCGATGTCGACGCCCGCGTCCCGATAGGAAAGTCCGTCCTCAGCCATGGGCTCCTCGCGCTCAGGCCGCTTGGAGCCGGCCGGCTGCACAGAAGACGGCGCTCTAGCCGCGAATGAAGGGCAAGGCAAGGCGGGAGGGGCGTGCGCCAGGCGCAGGGCACCGCGCCGCCCGCGCCGTTCCCCGGCCCCGCGACGGCATGAGCCCTCGTTCCCCGGCCCAGCGACAGCGCAGCTGGAGCGCCGAGCCGGGGTCCAGGGGAGACTCCCGCGCAGCGGGCAAAACACAGGCGCGCAGCGCCTGCACCGGAAAAAACGCCTACCCGCCCGCCTCTTCCAGTTCGGCGCTGGCGGCGAGCCAGGCCTCCTCGGCGCGGCCCAGCGCCGCCACCGCTTCCTCGCGCGCTTGGCGAAGCGGGCGGCGTCGAACGGCTTGCGCGCGTGCAGGCCGGGCTCGGAGAGCTTGAGATCGATCTCGGCGATCTCCTTCTCCAGCTTGTCCACCTGGCCTTCCAGCTCGCGGATGCGCTTCTTGATGGGGCCGGTGGCGACGCGCCGCTTCGCCCCGCCGTCCGCCGCCCGCGCCTCGGCGCGATCCCTGCGGCCGTCGCCGGTCATGCGGTCGCCGTCGGACTTGGAGAGCACTTCGCGGCGGTACTGGTCGAGGTCGCCGTCATAGGGCTTCACGGTGCCGCCGGAGACGCGCCACAGCCGCTCGGCGCAGGCCTCCAAAAGATGCCGGTCGTGGGAGATGAGGATCACCGCACCGGGAAAGTCGTTGAGCGCCTCGATCAGCGCCGAGCGCGCCTCGATGTCCAGATGGTTGGTGGGCTCGTCGAGGATCAGCAGATGCGGGCCGTTGAAGCAGGCGAGGCCGAGCAGCAGGCGCGCCTTCTCGCCGCCCGAGAGGGCAGAGACCTTGGTGTCGGCGCGCCGCCGGAAAGCCCATCTCGGCGGCACGCCCGCGCACCCGCGATTCGGGCGCGTCCTTCATCAGCCGCCGCACATGCTGAGCCGGGCTCTCGTCCGCGTGCAGTTCGTCGAGCTGGTGCTGGGCGAGATAGGCCACCTCCAGCTTGTCGGCGCGCACCACGTTGCCGCTGTCCGCCTTCAGGCGGTCGGCGAGGAGCTTGGCGAAGGTGGACTTGCCGTTGCCGTTCGGCCCGAGCAAGGCGATGCGGTCGTCCTCGTCGATCCTGAGGTCGAGCCCGCGCAGCACCGGCTTGCCCGGCACGTAGCCCACCGCCACGTGGTCGAGCACCACGATGGGCGGGGAGAGCAGCCGCTCGGGATGGCGGATCGAGATCGAGGCCGCCTCGTCCGACACCTCGGCCGAGAGCGGCTCCATCTTGGCGAGCGCCTTGAGGCGCGACTGGGCCTGCTTGGCCTTGGTCGCCTTGGCGCGGAAGCGGGCGACGAAGGATTCCATGTGGGCGCGCTTGGCCTCCTGCTTCTTGCGCGCCTTCTGGTCGAGCAGGAGCCGCTCGCGCCGCTGGCGGTCGAAGCCGGTGAAGCCGCCCTTGTAGAGGGTGAGCTTCTGGTTCGCGAGGTGGAGGATGTGGTCCACGGAGGTGTCGAGCAGGTCGCGATCGTGGCTGATGAGGATGACCGTGCGCGGATAGTTCGCGAGATAGTCCTGCAGCCAGAGCGTGCCTTCGAGGTCGAGATAGTTGGTGGGCTCGTCCAGCAGCAGCAGGTCCGGCTCGGTGAACAGCAGCGCGGCGAGCGCGACGCGCATGCGCCAGCCGCCGGAAAATTCCGCGCACGGGCGCGACTGCGCGCTCTCGTCGAAGCCGAGGCCGGCGAGGATGGTGGCGGCGCGCGCCGGGGCGGAATGGGCGTCGATGTCGATGAGGCGGGTCTCGATCTCCGCCATGCGGGTGCCGTCGGTGGCGCTCTCGCGCTCGGCCATCAGCGCCGCGCGCTCGGTGTCGGCGGAAAGCACCCGCTCCAGCAGGCTGTCGGGGCCGGCGGGCGCCTCCTGGGCGACGCGGCCGATGCGGGTGCGGCTCGGCAGGCGGATGGAGCCGCTTTCCAGCTCCAGCTCGCCCACCAGGGCCTTGAACAGCGTGGTCTTGCCCGAGCCGTTGCGCCCGACGACGCCCACGCGGGCACCCTCCGGGATTGCCACGGAGGCATGGTCGATGAGCAGGCGCCCCGCGAGGCGCAGCGAGATTTCGTCGAGAACGATCATGGGCGCGCCTTTTCGCAGGTGCGCCCGGCCTCCGCAAGGCGAAGCTGCGGCGCGCCTCAGGCGGCGTCGAGCACCTTGCCCACCTCGGCGACCAGGTCGCGCAGGTGGAACGGCTTGGACAGCACCTTGGCCTCGGTGGGCGCGTGCGCGTCCGCGTTCAGCGCCACGGCGGCGAAGCCGGTGATGAACATGACCTTCAGGTCCGGATCAAGCTCGGTGGCGCGGCGCGCCAGCTCGATGCCGTCCATCTCCGGCATGACGATGTCGGTGAGCAGGAGCTCGAACGGCTCCTCGCGCATGCGCTCGTAGGCGGACTTGCCGTTGTCGTAGGACGCCACGGAATAGCCCGCATTCTGCAGCGCCTTCACGAGAAAGCGGCGCATGTCATTGTCGTCTTCTGCGAGCAGGATCTTGGCCACGCCCCGTTCCCCTCAAAATCAGTGTGCCGGCCGCCCAGCTCGGGCGGGGCGCATGGGCCTTCTTCGCGCCAACGGGTAAATTCGAGGTGAAAGCCGGCGGGCGCCCCGGCCTCCGGGCCGCCGGGCCCGGCCGCCTGACGCCCGGCAGCGCCCGCGCATGGATGACCCTAACCCTGCGGGACGCAATATGCCATCTGGCCTTTCCAGCCGCGCGAGGCGCCGTTAAGGTCTTCTTTCCCAAACATCGAAGGAGCCGCCGGCGCGCGATGACTGCCTGCCTCGCCGACACCATCGACCCCGCCTTCGAGATCCTGGCGCCGGACGAGGCCGCAACGCCGCTCGTCTTCAACTCCCCCCATTCCGGGCGCATCTATCCGCGCGCCTTCGTCGAGCAGGCGAGGCTCGACTTCCAGACCCTGCGCCGCTCCGAGGACAGCTTCGTGGACGAGCTGTTCCTGCCGGCGGTGGCGGCGGGGGCGCCGCTCATGCGGGCGCTGTTCCCGCGCGCCTTCCTCGACCTCAACCGCGAGCCCTATGAGCTCGACCCGCGCATGTTCGAGGGCCGGCTGCCGCCCTTCGCCAACACGCGCTCGATCCGCGTCTCGGGCGGACTCGGCACGATCGCCCGCGTGGTGGGTGATGCGCAGGAGATCTATCCGCGCCGGCTCGCCGTGGCCGAGGGGCTGGAGCGCATCGAAGCCTATTACAAGCCCTACCACCAGGCGCTGCGCCGGCTGGTGGCGCGCACCCAGCGGCGGTTCGGCGTCTGCGTGCTGGTGGATTGCCACTCCATGCCCTCGGTCTCCACGCGCGACGACGCCGCCCGCGCCGATTTCGTGATCGGCGACCGCTATGGCACCAGCTGCGCCGAGGCGGTGACGGAGGCGCTGGAGCGAGAGCTGACCACGCTCGGCTACCGGGTGGTGCGCAACAAGCCCTATGCCGGGGGCTACATCACCGAGCATTACGGCAACCCCTCCGCCGGCCTGCACGCGGTGCAGATCGAGATCAACCGCGGCCTCTACATGGAAGAGGCGGTCTATGAGCGGGGTGCCGGCTTCGCGTCTGTGCGCGACGACATCGGCGCGCTGGTGCCGCGCCTGATGGCGTCCGTTGCCGCGGCGCTGGAGCCGCCCCGCGCCGCCGCCGAATGAGGCTGTCGGAATTTCGTCAAAAGGTGCCTTGCGTTTTTCGAATGGCAGATATACCAATTTGCCGTGGACCGACGAGGGCATGTGCTTGCCCCGTGATTGCCGGCAAATGACCGGGTCTCCGCGCCAGGGGAGACGTCCAGAAGGACAGGGCCATCTGCTTCCGCGAAGGCCATAGCGTGATCACCGCTTCCCGGAGCGGGGGTTGGCGTCCTTTGCGTCGGGGAGGTCCCAGAGGGAGAACAGCCTTCGTCCGCGCGGGCTGGAACAACAGGCAGAAGCTGACAAACGGCTCAAGTCTAGGGATTGAACGCAGGATCGACGGTTCTAGACCGCTGACACGGACCGCGATGATGCAGGGAGAGCCGGCCGCAAGAGCCGGAATGCCGGGATAAGCACCGGCCCAAAAAGAAAGGGGCCGTCCGCGTAAGCGAACGGCCCAAGTCTAGGGAGGAAACGCCCAAGGAGGGCAGCGACACAGCGACGCCAATCGCCATGTCGCAGTGCAGCAATAGCCCATTGCGTCGCCAGAAAGCAAGTGCCTGGATGTCGCACGGGTGCGATTTTTCGCAATCGCTTGATCTCATGAGAAGAATTTCCGTGCCCTTCGGGCAGCGGATTGCGGCTTCGTCCCGCTCCGGGGCGCTTTGTGTCGAAATCGGGACGTGCACCGCGGGATACCGGCCTGAATGCCGGTCGATTCCCGCCGCTTCGCGTTGTCCGGCCCCAGGCTCTGAACCAGCACCGCGTGTCGCGCGGGCGCCTGGGCTGACCGGCGGGCTGGCTCCCGCCGCGCTTCTGCCGAGCGGGCCGCTCCCATCGCAGGCCGGATCGCTGCCGAGCTGAAGCCTGTCCGCGTCCCGCAGAACGGAAATCGAGCCCGGACCGAACGCCGCTCCCAGGGATCGGGCTGGGGCCCAGGCCGCTGCCTCCGCCAAGCTTAAGCCTGCCGGCGTCGGGTCGGTTTCGCCATTGTCTCCGGATCCCCACGCTCTCCCCCTTGCGGGAAGAAGGGGGCACGGGCGCGTGTTCATTCCGTCCCGGCGGGCGAATCGCGCCCGCACCCGCCGAACGGCCGCACCGGGACCGCCGCAATTCGCAGAGACGGAGCTTGGCGGGGCTCGGGGGGACGAAGCGGGACTCGGCGGGACAGGACGCGCCGGTTGTGCCGGCGCACGGCGCGGACTCAGACGGCATTTTGCGGGATGGTCGGACCCCGGCGGGGGCGTCCCGTCGCGCCGCTGCGTCCTTCGCAGAAGGAGGCGTGTCGCTCGCGCGCGGCTCCAAAAAGAAAGGGGCCGCTCACGAAACCGGAGCGGCCCAAGTCTAGGGAGGAAACGCCCAAGGAGGGCAGCGGCACTGCAGCAAGCAATGCCGCGCCGCACTAATATGCGGTTTCCCCCCTTGTGCCGCAAGATCATCCAGCGGTGATTGTTTAGGCAGCTTGAGGCGGATATAAAACCATTTAAATCAAAAAGTTGACCGCCAACTGCCTGCAGGACGGGCGGCGCGGTGGCGCGCTCCTGCCCGGGATTGTGCCAAAAAGGTCCGGCGGCGCCCCGGCCGGCCGCGCCTGCGTTTGACCTGTTGAAATCAATGGGCATTCACCTTTAGTCGAACACGGGGCCTCCGGCTCCCGCATCTGCGAAGTCGGCCGGCCCAAATCCCCAAGCGAAGCCGGTCCACCCCCCTTGGCATTGCCCCACTCCCGCGCTTACCTGCCGCCGCCGGCGACCGGCGACCCCGATCTTCCGACCCCGAGGTGGACCCCCATGACGGCCGTGGCATTCGATACCTTCGTCCACCAGCTGGCCACCGTCTCGGGCGAGGCGATCCTGCCCTTCTTCCGCACCGCGCTCAGCATCGAGGACAAGAGCCGCGGCCGCGCGTTCGATCCGGTCACCGAGGCCGACCGCGCCGCCGAGCAGGCCATGCGTCGGCTCATCACCAGCACCTTTCCGGACCATGGAATCATCGGCGAGGAGTTCGACAACCTGAACCCCGACGCCCCCTATGTCTGGGCGCTCGATCCCATCGACGGCACCAAGTCGTTCATCGCCGGCCTGCCTGCCTGGGGCACGCTGATCGGCCTCCTGAAGGAGGGCGCGGCGGTCTACGGCATGATGCACCAGCCCTTCATCGGCGAGCGCTTCTTCGGCGACGGCAGGAGCGCGCGCTATCAGGGCCCGGCGGGCGAGCGGGCGCTCTTCACCCGCGACTGCGAGCGCCTCGAGGACGCCGTGCTCTACACCACCAGCCCGCGCCTGATGGACGACGCCGACCGCGCCGCCTTCGAGCAGGTGGAGGCCAAGGCGCGCCTCTCGCGCTATGGCGGCGACTGCTACGCCTATTGCATGGTGGCGGCCGGGCTGATCGACCTGGTGATCGAGACCAATCTGCAGGACCACGACGTGATCGCTTTGGTGCCGATCATCGAGGGGGCCGGCGGCGTCGTGACCAATTGGGAGGGCGGCTCCGCCGTGGCCGGCGGACGGGTCGTCGCCGCCCGGCAGCCGGAAGGCCCACGCGGCGGCGCTGAAGGCGCTCGGCGCCTGAGCCCGCGCCGCCGGCCGCCGCCTTAAAGCGGCGTGCCGGGAATGAAGGCGTCGAAGGCGGCCCAGAACTGGGCGCGGAACAGCTCCCGCTCCATCAGGATCTCGTGCCGGCTCGCCGGCACCACCACGTGGGCGCCGGCGATCAGCCGCGCCGAGAGCTTCTCGATGGCGTCGTTCGAGATCAGCCGGTCGGCGCCGGCCGCCACCATCAGCAAAGGCTGGCGGATGCCGAGCACGGTCTCGGGTTGGGCCAGCCGGCCCATGCTCTCATAGGCCGCCGCGAGCCAGCCGATGGTCGGCGATCCGAGGCCCAGGGCCGGGTGCGCACGCACGATCTCGGCGGTGCGGGCGTAGCGCTCGGCGTCGGAGGTGAGGATGTTGCCCCGGAACGGCATCTCGGTGACGGCGGCGGAGCCTCCGCCGGGAACATAGGCGCGCGAGAAGCCAGTCAGCGCGAGGCCGCGGACCAGGGGGCGCACCAGGCCTTCCATGGGCACCACCTCCAGCCCCAGCATGGGGGCGCAGAGCACCATGCGATCGAACCAGCGCCGGCCCGCCACCACCGCCTCCAAGAGGACCGTGCCGCCCATGGAATGGCCGAGCGCGAAGTGCGGCGCCGGGCAGTCCGGCAGCAGCACCTGCTTGGCGAAGGCGTCGAGGTCGGCAAGATAGTCGGAGAAGCGCCGCACATGCCCCTTGCGGGGATTCCCGGCCAGGCGCTGCGAATCCCCCTGGCCGCGCCAGTCCAGCACCGCCACGGCGAAGCCCCGCACCTGCAGGTCGCGCACCACCTCGAAATACTTCTCGATGAACTCGGTGCGCCCGGTGAGCACCGCCACCGTGCCGCGCAGCGTGTCCTGCGGCGGGAAGCGCGCGAACCTCAGGCGCACGCCGTCCGCGGTGCTGATCTCGCCCGTGACGGCGCCGTCCGGGACGGGATTGCTCGGTGTGGGATAAAGGCTCATGAAGGCTCGACGGCGTGCGGGGCGGGGCGGGCGCGGTCCTGCGCCACACCGTTACATAAGGAGGGCCGCCCCGACAACGCGGTTGCCGGACCGGCCGGCTGGCGCAGGGTCTTGCCTTTCGGCGCCGCCTCCTGTAACGACTGCCGCCTTCGAGTGGGCCGGCCAATAGGGCTGCCGTACCCGCTCATACCGCTCAACAGCAACAAGAGGCTGGGGGTCGGCGCCGCGAGGCGACCTTGACCCGTGCCACGGAGAGCCAAATGCCCAAGATGAAGACCAAGTCGGGAGCGAAGAAACGCTTCCGCCTCACGGGTACGGGAAAAGTGATCGCGGGTCAGGCCGGCAAGCGCCATGGCATGATCAAGCGGACCAACAACCAGATCCGCAACCAGCGCGGCACGACCATCCTCGCCGAGTGCGACGGACGGATCATCCGCAAGTCGTTCCTGCCGAACGGCTGACGCCACTGCGATCTGAAGGAGCTTTTCCATGGCCCGCGTGAAACGTGGCGTTACCTCACACGCCAAGCACAAGAAGGTCTTCAAAGCCGCCAAAGGCTTTTACGGCCGCCGCAAGAACACCATCCGCGCTGCGAAGTCGGCCGTCGAACGGTCGATGCAGTATGCCTACCGCGATCGCAAGGTGAAGAAGCGCAACTTCCGCGCCCTCTGGATCCAGCGCATCAATGCCGGCGTGCGCGCGCTTGATCTCGATCTGACCTATTCGCGATTTATCGATGGTCTCGGCAAGGCCGGGATCGAGGTCGACCGCAAGGTGCTCTCGGATATCGCCATCCACGAGCCCGACGCGTTCAAGGCCCTGGTGGAGAAGGCCAAGGCCGCTCTCGCCTGAGAGCTGCGCAAGGCGCCGGCGCCTCGCCCGAGGGCTGCGCGGGCCCGAGGCCGCCTTCGCCTTTAGGGCGGCCCCTTCCCTCCCGTCTTTTCCGAGACCCCATCAGCCCCGACGGCTTGCCGTGCGGGGCTTTTGCCTTTCGGCGTCCCGCGTCTATAAGCGGCGCGACACATTCCGACGGTCATGGCCGGGCTCGTCCCGGCCATCCACGCACCGCGACCCGGCGCGGCCTTCCCGCGAAGGCGCGGCGGCCGGCCGTGGATCCCCGGGACAAGCCCGGGGATGACGGTCTTCTTCGACGACACGCACCGAGGACCTGCCATGTCCGACCTCGTCCTGACCGACCACCCCGCCCTCGACGCGCTGGAGCGCGAGATCGCTGCCGCCATCCTCGCGAGCGCCGACGAGGCCGCCCTGGAGCAGGTGCGCATCTCCGCGCTCGGCAAGAAGGGCTCGGTGTCGGAACTGCTCAAGTCGCTCGGCGCCATGAGCCCGGACGATCGCAAGGTGATGGGCCCGGCCATCAACGGCCTGCGCGACCGCATCCAGGGCCTCATGGCGGCGCGCCGCGAGACGCTGAAGGCCGCGGCGCTCGAAGCCCGCCTCGCCACCGAGAAGGTGGACGTGACGCTGCCCGTGCGCGAGGCGCCCGCCGAGATCGGCCGCGTGCACCCCATCTCCCAGGTGATGGAGGAGCTGACCGCCATCTTCGCCGACATGGGCTTCTCGGTGGCGGAAGGCCCCGACATCGAGGACGACTTCCACAACTTCACGGCGCTCAACTTCCCCGCCGGCCATCCGGCGCGCGAGATGCACGACACCTTCTTCCTGCCGCCGGGCGCGGACGGCGAGCGCAAGGTGCTGCGCACCCACACCTCGCCGGTGCAGGTGCGCACCATGCAGGCGAAGAAGCCGCCCATCCGCGTCATCTGCCCCGGCCGCACCTATCGCTGCGACAGCGACCAGACCCATACGCCCATGTTCCACCAGGTGGAGGGGCTGGTGATCGACAAGAGCGCCCATCTCGGCCACCTGAAGTGGATTCTCGAAGAGTTCTGCAAGTCGTTCTTCGAGGTGGAGGGCGTGAAGATGCGCTTCCGCCCCTCCTTCTTCCCCTTCACCGAGCCCTCCATGGAAGTGGATATCCAGTGCGACCGCTCCCGCCCCGGCGAGATCCGCTTCGGCGAGGGCAATGACTGGCTGGAAATCCTCGGCTGCGGGATGGTGCATCCGAACGTGCTCAGGAATTGCGGCATCGACCCGGACGAATACCAGGGTTTCGCCTGGGGCATGGGCATCGACCGCATCGCGATGCTCAAGTACGGCATGAGCGACCTCAGAGCCTTCTTCGAGGCCGACGTGCGCTGGCTCTCCCACTACGGCTTCCGCCCGCTGGACTTCCCGACGCTCGCCGGCGGCCTGAGCGCGTAGCGCAGATGCCGCGCGGTTGATGACGCGCTATATTGCGATCAAGGAGCGATCACCATGCTCGGCGATGCGGAACTGAAGCAGCTCATCGGCCCGATCCTGCGCAAGCAGCTTGCGCGCTCCGGCTTCGAGAGCTTCGATCTTGAAACGGGCGAGGATCACGATGGCGATCCCGCGCTGTTCATCATTGCGCATTTCGGGACATCACCGGAGATAGACGCTTCGGCGGTGATCGAGAGCACCAGCCGGATTCGCGAACGATTGCGGGAGAAGGGCGACCCTCGCCTTCCCTATCTGCGCTTCGGCGCCCGGCTTCGTCGCGAGACGGTCAATTGAGCCCCTCCGAGTTGCTCGACGTGGC
The DNA here is from genome assembly GCF_057364445.1 of Xanthobacter sp. BG11Y11_SDJG. Classification (NCBI taxonomy): domain Bacteria; kingdom Pseudomonadati; phylum Pseudomonadota; class Alphaproteobacteria; order Hyphomicrobiales; family Xanthobacteraceae; genus Xanthobacter; species Xanthobacter sp. BG11Y11_SDJG. The sequence goes on along the minus strand of NZ_JBNFNU010000025.1, from coordinate 5,180 downwards.
CGTCTCGCTTTCGGAGCATCCCGCACCGGGAAAGCTGAAACAGGTCTACCGCCGGCGCGCCATCAGCACAGCCTATTATGCGCTGTTCCACCGCCTGGCCGGCATGTGCGCCGACACGCTCGTCGGCGCACGCAAGTCGCAAACACCGGCCTGGCAGCGAACGTATCGCGCTTTGGAACATGGGTTTGCAAAGTCCGCTTTACTGGAACTGGCGCGTCGCTCCAACAACGATGCCGTCACGCTGCTTAGCGAGGTTTTCGTGGCCTTGCAGCAGTTCCGGCACGAAGCGGACTACGATCCTCATGGCGTTTACGAAGACGGCGCCAGCGGGTCCTGCATCACGATGGCCAGGCTCGGAATCGAAGCGGTCTCGGGCCTTTCTCCCGAAGTGAAATTGGAAATCGCCACCAGCCTCATCCTGCGCTCCCGCCGCTGAGGACACCCTCCCTCGAACACAGTCAGTGGACGATGAAATTCACCTACTCCTGGCTCACGGACCATCTTGAGCCCACCGCCAGCTTCGAGACAATCGTCGAGCGGCTCTCCCTCATCGGCCTGGAGGTCGAGGGGGTGGAGGACAAGGCGAAGCAGCTCGCCCCCTTCGTGGTGGGCGAGGTGCTGACCGCGCAGAAGCATCCCAACGCGGACAAGCTCAAGGTCTGCACCGTCTCCATCGGAAAAGGCGACCCCATCCAGGTGGTGTGCGGCGCGCCCAATGCGCGCGCCGGCCTCAAGACCGTGTTCGCGGCGCCCGGCACGGTCATCCCCGCCACCGGCACCGAGCTGAAGATCGGCAAGATCCGCGACGTGGAGAGCCGCGGCATGCTGTGCTCGGCGCGCGAGATGGGCCTCAGCGACGAGCACGAAGGCATCATCGAACTGCCGGACGACGCGCCCGTCGGCGCGCCGTTCGCCGAGATTCTCGGCCTCAACGATCCGGTGATCGAGATCGCCGTGACGCCCAACCGCGCCGACTGCCTCGGCGTCTCCGGCGTCGCGCGCGACCTCGCCGCGGCCGGCTCGGCGATCTGATGGCGCCGCGGGTGAAGCCGGTGGAGGGCGCGTTCCCCGCCCCGCTGAAGGTGAGTCTCGATTTCGGCGACACCGCCCCGCTCTGTCCCGCCTTCGCGCTCCGGGTGGTGAGGGGCGTGAAGAACGGCCCCTCCCCCCAGTGGCTTCAGGACCGCCTCGTCGCCATCGGCTTGCGCCCCATCAACGCGCTGGTGGACGTCACCAATTTCATGACGTTCGACCGCAACCGCCCGCTCCATGTCTTCGATGCGAAGAAGGTCACGGGCGACCTCGTGGTGCGCCGGGCGAAGGCGGGCGAGACGCTGCTGGCGCTCGACGGCAGGACCTACACGCTCGACGCGAGCATGTGCGTCATCGCCGACGCGAAGGGGGTCGAGAGCCTCGCCGGCATCATGGGCGGCGAGGAGAGCGGCTGCGACGCGGCGACCACCGACGTGGTGATCGAGAGCGCGCTCTGGGAGCCCATCAACATCGCCCAGACTGGGCGCAAGCTCGGCATCAATTCGGACGCCCGCTTCCGCTTCGAGCGCGGCATCGACCCGGCCTTCACTCTGCCGGGGCTGGACCTCGCCACCCACCTCATCCTTGAGATGTGCGGCGGCGAGCCGTCCGAAATCGTGCTCGCCGGCGCGATCCCGGATACCGCCCGCGTTATCGCCTTCCCGCTCACCGAGGTGAAGCGCCTCTCCGGCCTCGACGCCTCGGAAGCGGAAATCCGCGATGTTCTGGACAAGCTCGGCTTCGCCGTCTCCGGATCGGCGCCGGTGCTCGACGTGGTGCCGCCCTCCTGGCGCGGCGACATCGAGGGCAAGGCGGACCTGGTGGAGGAGGTGGTGCGCATCCTCGGCCTGGAATGCGTGCCGGCGACCGAATTCCCGCGCGACGCCGATGCCAGGAAGCCGGTGCTGACCCCGCTCCAGCTGCGCACCCGCAAGGCGCGGCGCGCGCTCGCCGCGCGCGGCCTCGTGGAGGCCGTCACCTGGTCGTTCGTGTCGAAGGGTGCGGCCGAGGCGTTCGGCGGCGGCCAGCCGGAGCTGGCGCTCTCCAACCCCATCGCGGCCGATCTCTCCGACATGCGCCCGAGCCTGCTGCCGGGCCTGATCCGCGCCGCCCAGGCCAATGCGGACCGGGGCTTCGCCGACGTGGCGCTGTTCGAGGTGGGCCAGGTGTTCCTCGGCGACGGCGCGAAGGACCAGCGCCAGTCCGCCTCCGGCATCCGCCGCGGCACCGCCAAGCCTGAGGGCGCCGGCCGCTTCTGGGACGGGGCGGCGGGCGCGGTGGACGCGTTCGACGCCAAGGCCGACGCGGTGGCCGCCCTCGCCGCCTGCGGTGCGCCGGTGGCGAACCTCCAAGTCACGGCGGATGCGCCCTCCTGGTATCATCCGGGCCGCTCCGGCACGCTGCGCCTCGGCTCCAACGCCATGGCCCATTTCGGCGAGGTGCACCCGGCGGTGCTGGAGGCGCTGGACGCCTCCGGCCCGCTGGTGGCGTTCGAGATCACCCTCGACAAGATCCCCGAGCCCAAGGCCAAGGCGACGCGGGTGAAACCGCCTCTGGAGCTGTCCGCATTCCAGCCGGTCAAGCGCGACTTCGCCTTCCTGGTGAGCCGCGAGGTCGCCGCCGCCGACATCCTGAAGGCGGCGCAGAGCGTGGACAGGAAGCTCGTCACCGGGGTGGGCGTGTTCGACCTCTATGAGGGCAAGGGCATCGATCCGGACAAGAAGTCGGTGGCCATCGAGGTCACGCTCCAGCCGCGCGAGCGCACGCTCACCGACGAGGAGATCGATCAGGTGGCGGGAAAGATCGTCGCCGAGGTGGCGAAGAAGACCGGCGCGGTGCTGCGCGCCTGAGCAGGGCCGTTCCCTGGCCCAGCGACGGCGCAGCCGGCACCGCTCCCCGGCCAAGCGACGGCGCAGCCGGAGCGCCGAGCCGGGGTCCAGGGGAAAAATCCCGCGCAGCGGGCAATGCCTGAGAGCGCCGGGGCACTGCCCGAGGCGCCAAAGGTGAAGCGCCTTCGGCGCCTCTTTTCGCTGGCCCCGGCTCTCCTTCTACGTCGCTGCGCGCCGTTGCAGTCGGCCGGGGCGCGACGGCTCCAGGGGGGCGCTTGCCAAGTGATTTCTGATGATTTATGAAATTCGTCAGCAATCGAATATCAAGGACCGGGAACAGTGAACGCGCGCGGCAAGGAGACGGCGGACGAGACCCGCGATCGGATCGCCCAGGTGGCGGAGGAGCTGTTCCGCCGCATGGGCTTCGCCAAGACCGCGGTGGCCGACATCGCGGCCGAGCTCGGCATGTCGCCGGCCAATGTCTACCGCTTCTTCCCGTCCAAGAACGCGATCGTCGAGACCATCTGCCAGAAGTGCCTCACCGAGAGCGAGGTGGTGGTAGCGCAGGCGACGACGGGGCCGGGCACGCCGCAGGACCGCATCGTCGCCGCCTATGCCTCTATCCTCGCCTATCACAAGGCGAACTTCCTGGCCGAGCGGCGCGTGCACGACATGGTGCTGGTGGCCATCGAGCACAATTGGCAGAACATCGAGGCCCACAAGGCCCGCATCGGCGCCATGGTGGCCGCGGTTCTGGCCGAGGGCATCGCAGGCGGAACCTTCGTGCCGCACGACCCCGCCGCGGTTTCCGCGATCCTCCTCGGCACCTGCGTGCGCTTCTGCCATCCGGTTCTGATCGCCCAGAACATCGACGAAGACCTCGAAGGCCAGCTCGACGCCACGGTGCGCTTCATCCTGCGCGCCGTCGAGACCGAGCGCGCGCCGCTGGCGTCGCCCGCGAAGGCGGAGCGCCCGCGCAAAAGCGGCTGACGCGCCGGACGGCGCGTCGGCACGGCGGCTTTCGCCCGTCCTTGGAGCAGGAGCGGACGCGGCGGCCATGCGGGCCTTCTTCGTCCCGAGAGTGACGATCGACGAATTTTGTCAGTTTTGAGCCATAACCCTTCAGCGGTCAGGACGTGCGCCATGAACTCCCCTCTGGAGAGACCCCCTCTGGACCTGGATTTGTCCCCCGCCGGCCCGGCCGCCCTGGCCCTCGGCGGCCTGCGTCTCGCCGCCGGCACGGCGGCGCTGATCGCCCTTCTCTTCCTGGCCGGCTGCGGCGAGAGCGCGCCGGCGCAGACCGAAGGGCCGCGCGCCCGTCCGGTGCAGGTGGTGAGCGTCGCCCTCGCTCCGCGCGAGGCGGAGAAGCGTTTCGTCGGCGTGGTGCGGGCGCGGCGCGAGATCGACCTCGCCTTCCGCGTCGGGGGCAAGGTCACGCAGCGGCTCGTGGGCATCGGCGAACGCGTCGCGCCGGGCACCGTGGTCGCGCGCATCGATCCGGACGACCTGAGGCTGGAACTCCAGAGCGCCGAGGCGGAGCTCGCCGCAGCCAAGGCCAACCTCTCCCAGAACGCGGCGGAGGACGAGCGGGCGCGCTCGCTCACCGCCAAGGGCTTCGCCTCGGCCGCCGAGCTCGACCGCAAGGCGCTCGCCAAGGAAGAGGCGGTGGGCCGCCTGGAGCGCGCCCGCCGCGCGCTGGACTTGGCGCAGAACCGGCTCTCTTACGCCGACCTCGTCTCCGACCAGGCGGGCGTCGTCATCGCCACCGCGGCCGAGCCGGGACAGGTGGTCTCCAGCGGCCAGACCATCGTGCGGGTGGCGCGGCTCGACGAGAAGGAGGCGCTCATCGCTTTGCCCGAGATCGACCTCGCCGACGCCCGCACCGCCCCCGCCTCCATGGAATTGTGGGCCGCGCCCGGCAAGGCCTATGCGGTGAAGCTGCGCGAGCTGTCCCCGCAGGCGGATGCCACCTCGCGCACCTATCCGGCGCGCTTCACCATCCTCGATCCGGACGAGACGGTTGCGCTCGGCATGACCGCCTCGGTCACGCTTCACCCGAGGGACCAGGCCAAGGTGGCGCGCCTGCCGCTCTCCGCGGTCATCGACAAGGGCCACGGCCCGCTGGTGTACGTGGTGGATCCGGGGACCTCCACCCTCGCCGCGCGCCCGGTGGAGATCGCCGCCTATACCGAGACCGAGGCGATCATCGCCTCCGGCCTGAACCCCGCCGACCAGGTTGTGACGCTCGGGGTCCAGACCCTGGAGCCCGGCCTTGCGGTGCGCACCGTGCCCGCCAAGGCGCAGGCCCAGGTCGCCGCC
>NZ_JBNFNU010000024.1:0-23624 GCF_057364445.1 Xanthobacter sp. BG11Y11_SDJG | reverse complement strand
GCGGGCGCATCGGAGGCCGAGGCGACGACGAGGCTCGATCGCGCCATGGCGGCCTCAGGCCAGCGCGTCCGCCGCCGCGCGATGGCGGCGTAAGCGGGCTCGAGGTCGGCGCGGGTCACGCAATACGGCGGCATGAGATAGATCGTGTTGCCGAGCGGGCGGATGAGCAGATCGCGCGCCAGGAAGAAATCGTAGAGAAGCGGGCCGATGCCGGCGAGATAGCCCGCGTCCCGCGCCTTGAGATCGAGCGCGGCGATGGTGCCGCAGCGGCGCACGTTCTCAAAGCGCCGATCATCGCGGAACGGCGCGATCAGTTCCTCCTGCAGCGCGCAGAGCGCGGCGATGCGCGCCGCCACCGGCTCGTCGTCCCACACCTGGAGGTTCGCGCAAGCGGCGGCGCAGGCGATGGGGTTGGCGGTGTAGGACGAGGAATGGAAGAAGGTCTTCGTCCGGTCGTGCGAATAATGCGCCTGGAAGATCGCTTCCCTGCAGAGCGTAACGGCGAGCGGCAGCGCGCCGCCGGTGAGGCCCTTCGACAGGCACAGGATGTCCGGGACGATGCCGGCCTGGCCGCAGGCGAAGCGCGTTCCGGTGCGGCCCCATCCGGTCATTACCTCATCGGCGATGAACAGGACTCCGTGCCGGGCGCAGACGGCATGCATGGCCTTCAGCAGGTCCGGCCCGTACATGAGCATGCCGCCCGCGCCGAGAACCAATGGCTCGACGATGAAGGCGGCGGGCGCCTCGGCGCAGGCGGCCTCCAGCGCGGCGAGCGTCGCCTCCTCCTGGCCCGGGGTGGGAAACGGAATGCGTTCCACCTCGAACAGCAGCGGCGCATAGGCGGCATTGAACACGCCGCGTTCGCCCACCGACATGGTGCCGATGGTGTCGCCGTGATAGCTCGCCTCCATCACCACGATGCGGCTGCGCGCTTCGCCGCTGTTGCGCCAGAAGCCGAGCGCCATCTTCAGCGCCACTTCCACGCTGGTGGAGCCGCTGTCGGAATAGAACACGCGGGTGAGGCCCGGCGGCACCGCCTTCAGGAGGCCGGCCGCGAGCCGCTCGGCGGGAGCATGGGTGAAGCCGGCGAAGATGATCTGGTCGAGGTTTTCCGCGGCCTCCCGGATCGCCGCCATGATGGCCGGATGACGGTGGCCGTGGGTGATCACCCACCAGGAGGAGATGCCGTCGAGGATGCGCCGGCCGTCGTCGGCCACGAGGTGGGCGCCCTCCGTGCGGGCGATCGGGATCATCGCGCCCGCGAGCGCGTGCTGGGTGAAGGGGTGCCAGACTGGGGAGCTCACGCCGCAGCCCTCCCGTCGGCGAAATCGGCGCGCCGGAACGCGCTCGCGAATGCCGCCGCCAGCGTGTCGGGGGTCAGCGGATCGAGCCGCGGCAGGCGGCCGAGCACCTTGACCTTCCCCAGCTCACCGATGATGCGGGCGTTCTCCTCGTGCGCCTCGCCGATGAAGGCGACGCCCAGAACGGGGATGCCCCGCGCGCGCATGGCCTCCAGCGAGAGTAGCGTGTGGTTGATCGTGCCGAGCGCGGTGCGCGCGCACAGCACCGCCGGCAGGCCCCAGCGGGCGAACACGTCGGCGAACAGAACCTGCCGCGTCAGCGGCACCAGCAGCCCGCCCGCGCCCTCGATGACGAGCGGGCGCGGCGCGGCGGGCGGAATGAGCGCGGCGGGGTCGATGGCGACGCCCTCCTGCTCCGCCGCGAGGTGCGGGGAAAGCGGGCAGCGCCAGGCGCCACGCCTCGGGCAGGATGCGCTCCGGCGCGAGGCCGGAAAGGCGCGCCACTGTCTCGCTGTCGGTCTCCTCCGCGAGCCCGGCCTGCACCGGCTTCCAGTAGCAGCCGTCGAGAAAGCCCGCGAGACCGGCCGCGAACACGGTCTTGCCGATGCCGGTGTCGGTGCCGGTGACGACGATGGCCTCGCTCACGCCGCCTGCTCCCGCAGCGCGGCGCCCAGCCGGTCGAACAGACCGTCCACCGCCGCCGCGTCGGCATTCAGGGTGAGCGAGATGCGCAGCCGCGCGGTGCCGGGCGGCACGGTGGGCGGGCGCACGCCGCGCACGTCGTAGCCGGCCTGCTGGAGAAGGCCAGCCAGCGCCATGGCGCGGCCGTTGTCGCCGACGATCACCGGCAGGATCTGCGAGCCGGAGGGGGCGAGGCCGCACGTCTCCTCGAGCCGCCGGCCGGCGAGGCCACCAGGGCGGCGAGGCGCTCCCGGCGCTCCGGCTCGTCCTTCAGAATGGCGAGCGCCTCTTGCGCCGCCACCGCCATCAGCGGCGAGGGCGCGGTGGCGAAGATGAAGGGCCGGCAGCGGTTGACGACGATGTCGGCGAGCACCTTCGGCAGCGTCACCAGCGCGCCGGAGCCGCCCATGGCCTTGCCGCAGGTGTGCAGCACCACCACGTTCTCGCGCCCCTCGAACGGGTGCGCGAGGCCGCGCCCGTCCGGCCCGTAGACGCCGGTGGCATGGGCCTCGTCGACCAGCAGGAAGCCGTCATGGCGGTCGGCGAGCGCCATGAGGTCGGCGAGCGGGGCGCGGTCGCCGTCCATGCTGTAGAGGCTTTCGGCGGCGATCCACACCTTGCCGGTGCCGCCCGCGGCGCGGAAGGCGCGGATGGCGTCCTCGGCCGCGCCGGCATCGTTGTGGGCGAACACGCACCGGCTCCGCCCGGCGGCGCGGGCGCCCTCGTGGGCGCTGGCATGGATCAGGTCGTCCATCAGCAGCAGGTCGCCCTTCTGCGGCAGCGTGCCGATCACGGCGAGGTTCGCCATGTAGCCGCCGGAGAAGAACAGGGCCGCCTCGCTGCCGAAGAAGCGCGCGGCCTCGTCCTCCAGCGCCGCATGGGCGGGATCGTTGCCGCGCAGAAGCCGCGAGCCGGTGGCGCCCACCGGCACCCCCGCCTCCAGCGCGGCGGCGATGGCCGCCGTGAGGCGCGGCGAGGACGCGAGGCCGATATAATCGTTGGAGGCGAAATCCACGCCGGCTCGGCCGGAAAGCCGGCGCAGGGACTGGCGCCGTTCGAGACCGCGCAGCATCGCCTCGTAGCGGCCGAGGCGATCGGCCTCGCTCATGCCGCGTCCACCCGCGCGCCGGGCTCGTCCTCGAGGCGCACCTCCACCTCCTGGGGCCGGAGGCCGAGCGTGGCGAACAAGGCCATGTCCTTGTCCTCGCCGGGATTTTCGGCGGTGAGCAACGTGTCGCCCACGAAGATGGAATTGGCGCCGGCGAAGAAACACAAGGCCTGCATCTCGTCGCTCATCTGGGTGCGGCCGGCGGAGAGGCGCACGTGCGAAGCCGGCATGAGGATGCGGGCGAGCGCGATGGTGCGCACGAAATCGATGGACGACACCGGATCGGCGCCGGCCAGCGGCGTGCCGGGAATGGGCATGAGCTGGTTGATCGGCACGCTCTCCGGCGGCGTGTCGAGGTTCGCCAGCGTCACCAGCATGTCGACCCGGTCGCGCGCGGTCTCGCCCATGCCGAGGATGCCGCCGCAGCACACCTTGATGCCGGCGTCGCGCACATTGGCCAGCGTTTCGAGCCGGTCGGCGAAGGTGCGGGTGGAGATGACCTTGGAATAGTGCGCTTCCGAGGTGTCGATGTTGTGGTTGTAGTAGTCGAGGCCGGCCTGCGCGAGCCGGTGCGCCTGGCCCGGCTCCAGCATGCCGAGCGTCATGCAGGTCTCCATGCCGAGCGCGCGCACGCCCTCCACCATGGCCACCAGCGTGTCCATGTCGCGCTCCTTGGGCGAGCGCCAGGCGGCGCCCATGCAATAGCGCGTGGCGCCCGCATCCTTCGCCTTCTGCGCCTCGCCGACGACGCGCTGTACCTCCATGAGCTTGGAGGCCTTGAGGTCCGTGCCGTGATGGGCGGACTGGCTGCAATAGCCGCAATCCTCCGCGCAGCCGCCGGTCTTGATGGAGATGAGGCGGCTCATCTGCACTTCGTTGGGATCGAAGTTGGCGCGGTGCACGTTCTGGGCGCGGAACAGCAGGTCGTTGAACGGGGCGTTGTAGAGGGCCAGGGCCTCCTCCGTTGTCCAGGCCTTGCGATTGGTGGCGTGGATGGCGGTGGCGTTCGACCGAGCCTGAGGCGTCATCGGCCCTCCCTTTCATCTTGCTGTTGCTTTGCTGGCTCCTTGATAGCCCGTCGATGCGGCGACCGCCAGCGTCCGCGCGGACCGGCGGGCGCACCGGCTTCGGCGCGACGTCCGCGGCAGGCTCACATGGGGCGGCGGGTGGTGTTCAAATCTCTGTTCTCACAGGGTTAATTCTCCCATGACGGGCCGTGGCCCGCGTCTTCAACCCGTCACACGAACGTCGCCTGGGCAGTGCTAGAAGCGCCGAAGGGGAGCGTCTCCGCACATTGATACAACCGTCGCTTCCGGCGCCGGGCATCGGGTGCCGATCCAGGGGGCGCGCTCGCCCGAACCGGGCCAACCCAATACGGGGGTAACAATGACGCGCACGACGATCCTGGCCGCCGCCGCGGCCTTCCTCGGCCTGGCTGGCGCCGCCACCGCCGGCGAGATCACGGTCTACACCGCCCTCGAGGCCGACATCCTGCCGGTCTACAAGAAGTCCTTCGAGGAGAAGTATCCCGGCACGACCATCCGCTGGGTGCGCGATTCCACCGGCATCATCACCGCCAAGCTGCTGGCCGAGAAGAACAACCCGCAGGCCGACGTGGTGCTCGGCACGGCCGCGACCTCGCTGCTGCTGCTCGACGCCGAAGGCATGCTCCAGCCTTACGCGCCGGAAGGCGTGAAGAAGATCGAGGCCCGCTTCCTCGACAAGAACACTCCGCCGGCCTGGGTCGGCACCAATGCCTGGGCCGCCGCGCTGTGCGTCAACACGGTCGAGATGGAGAAGCGCAAGCTGCCGATCCCGACCAGCTGGGCCGATCTCACCAAGCCGGAATACAAGGGCCTGATCGTGATGCCGAACCCGGCCTCCTCGGGCACCGGCTTCCTCGACGTGTCGAGCTGGCTGCAGATCTTCGGCGAGGAGAAGGGCTGGGCCTATATGGACGCCCTCGACAAGAACGTCGCCACCTACACCCATTCCGGCTCCAAGCCGTGCTCGCTCGCCGCCTCCGGCGAGTATCCCATCGGCATCTCCTTCGAGTTCCGCGCCGCCCGCCTCATCAACCAGGGTGCGCCGCTGGTGGCGGTGATCCCGTCGGAAGGCATCGGCTGGGACATGGAAGCGTCGGCCATCATCAAGGGCACCGACAATGAGGCGGACGCCAAGAAGCTGATGGACTGGGCGGTCTCCGACGAGGCGATGAAGATCTACGCCAAGAACTACGCCATCCTCGGCAATGCGGCGTTCGAGGAGCCGATCAAGAACCTGCCGGCGGACCTGAAGACCAAGCTCATCGACAACAAGTTCGACTGGGCCGCCGCCAACCGCGCCGCCATCCTCCAGGAGTGGCAGCGCCGCTACGACGCCAAGTCCGAGCCCAAGAAGGGCTGAACGGGGACCGACGACGGGACCGGAGAGGGGCTGGACCTGGGCGTGCCCCGGGTCAGGTCCCGCTCCGTCGGCGGGCGGCGACGCCCGCCCGCTCAGCGGCGGCGTCGCAGCCTCGGGACGCGCAGGAGGCAGCCATGAGCCAGCATACCGTGGACCTTTCGGGTCTCTCGCCGCATCTGCCGGGCTCCGCCGGCGCCGATCCGGGCGACGCCATCGCCCGCGGCCTCGCCGCCTCGGCGCCGCGCCCGCCCTATCTGACGGTCACCGACGTCTCCAAGCGCTTCGGCGACTTCACAGCGCTCAAGAACGTGTCCCTCGACGTGCGCGAGGGCGAGTTCGTGTGCTTCCTCGGACCGTCGGGCTGCGGCAAGACCACGCTGCTGCGCGCCATTGCCGGCCTCGACATCCAGAATTCCGGCACCATCCACCAAGCCGGCCGGGACATCTCGGCGCTGCCGCCGGAGGAGCGCGACTTCGGCATCGTGTTCCAGTCCTACGCGCTGTTCCCGAACATGACGGTGCGCCAGAACATCGCCTTCGGCCTGGAGAACCGCGGCATGCGCCGCCCCGCCGTCGCCGCGCGGGTGGACGAGTTGCTGCATCTCATCGACCTCGCCGCGCACGGCCACAAATATCCCTCGCAGATCTCCGGCGGCCAGCAGCAGCGCGTCGCGCTCGCCCGCGCGCTGGCGCCGAGCCCGGGCCTGATCCTGCTGGACGAGCCGCTCTCCGCGCTCGACGCCAAGGTGCGCATCCACCTGCGCGCGGAGCTGAAGCAGCTGCAGGCGCGGCTCGGCGTCACCACCGTCATGGTCACGCACGACCAGGACGAGGCGCTCTCCATCGCCGACCGCATCGTCGTCATGAACATGGGCGTCGTCGAGCAGGTGGGCACGCCGCAGGACATCTACGATGCCCCGGCGAGCCAGTTCGTGGCCGACTTCATCGGCGCCATGAACTTCGTCGAGGGCGTGATGCTCAATCCGGACGAGGTGATGGTCGGCGACCTCACCTTGGTGCTGCGCCGACAGGCGCGTCCGGCGACCTCTGGCGAGCGCGTGGTGGTGGCGATCCGGCCGGAGGACGTGCGCATCCTCGGTGCCGACGCCCACGCGGAATGGGAGCACGTGAACCGCGTCGCCGTTGAGGTGGCGGCGGTGGAATTCCTCGGCTCCCACATCCGCGCCAGCCTGCTGCACCCGGCCTTTCCGGCGAAGCCGCTGGTGGCGCAGCTGTCCCAGACCGTCGCCCGGGCGCTGCAGATCGTGCCGGGCCGCCGCCTCGACGTGGTGCTGCCCACCGAGCGCCTGAGGGTCTACGACGCGCTGCGTCCCCACGCTGCGGCTGCGGGTGCCGTCCATGGCTGACGTCGCCCTCGGCGCTCCTTCTGCCCCCCTGATCCGCCCCAAGACCGGGCGGGATGACCGGCTGATGCTGGCCTTCGTGCTGATGATCGGCGCCTATCTGGTGGTCAGCCTCGCTCTGCCGCTCAGCTTCATGCTGTGGAAGTCCACCGAGGTGCGCGCCTTCGCCTACGGCGCGGTGGACCTGCAGGTGGATGCCGGCCAGGGCTTCGTCTCCCTCGGCACGCTGGAGCAGGCCGCGCCGCGCCTGCGGCCTCGCCTGAGGCCGCCGCCGTCCGGTCCGGCTCCGCGCCGGGCCGGATCAGCCGATGATGCCCTTGTCCTTCAGGAAGGCGAGCATGATGGCGCGCGAGGTCTCCGGCTGCTCGATCTGCAGCAGGTGGCCGCCGCCGGCGACGGGGGCCCAGTCGAAGCCGTTCTCGATGCCGAGCGCGCGGTTCGAGAAGGCGGTGGGCGGCGTGCCCTTCATGTCGGGGTCGGCGGCGATCAGCTTGGTGGGGCCGCGGAACTCGCTGGCCATGGGCCACAGATCGAGGGTGAGCGCCTGGAGATAGATCGCCGCCTCCAGCTCGCGCGGCAGCACCGTCTCGAAGCCGCCCTTGCCGTCCGGCCGGAGCGTGGCGTGCGCCATGTCGACGCGCGCGGCGTCCGCCCAGCGCGCCTGGGCCCGGCCCTCGCGGAAGCTGGCGATCAGCTCCTCGACGGTGCCATAGGTCTCCGGCCGCTCCATGGCCCACTGCACCAGCTTCACCTCGAACTGGCGCATGGGCTCGAACAGCGGATGGCCGACCGGCGGCACGCTCGGCGGGTCGAACAGCACCAGTGCGTCCCACACCCAGCCCTGTTCCACCGCATGCTTCATGGCGGCGCGGGAGGAGAAGGAGTGGAACACGCCCACCGTGGTCTTGTGCCCGTAGCGGCGCACGATCTCGGCGCGGATCTCGCCCACGTCCAGCGCCAGGCGCTGGTAGTGGTGCGCCGAGCGGCGGCCCACCGGGCTCTGGCCGTGGTTGCGCATGTCATAGAGGAACACGTCGAAATCCGCGAGCAGCGGCTCGAAGAACACCCGGTAGCCGTCGATGGCGAAGCCGTTGCCGTGGGTGATGAGCAGCCGCACGCCGTCCGGGTTGCCGACGCGGCGCCCCACCACCTCGGCCCCGTCGCTCATGGTGAGGGTGAACGGCTCTTGGGTCGTCATGGCGTGTCCTTCGGGGTGCTTGAAGTGCGTTTCCGGCCGGGCGCGGCCTCAACCCCCTCTCCCGCGTGCGGGAGAGGGAATGGCTCCAGGCGTTGCCTCCGCCCTCAATGACGGGCGAGATAGTCCTTCACGGTGGCGATGAAGGCGGGCGGGTTCTCCGCCGGGGTGATGTGGCCGGCGTCGGGGATCACCGCATGCTCGGCGCCGGGGATCTTGGCGGCCGCTCGGCGAGGATTTTCCGGCGGGGCGCCCTTGTCGCGGGCGCGCCGAGGATCAGCACCGGCACGCGGATCTCGTGGAGGCGCGGGCCGTAGGACAGCGTCTTCAGCGCCTCGCAGCAGCCGGCATGGCCGACCGGGGTCGCCTTGCGGATCATGGCGCGCACCTTGTCCAGCTCCGGCGGGTTCTTGGCCCGCGTCTCGGGCGTGAACCAGCGCTCGATGGAGGGCTCCACCACCGCTTCCATGCCGCCCTCGGCGGCGAGGTCGATGCGGTGCTGGAAATAGGCGGCATAGTCCGGCGGCGCATCCGGGCGCGAGTCGCAGGCGATCAGGCTGATGATCCGGTCCGGATGGTTCATGGCGAGGCCGTAGCCCAGCATGCCGCCGATGGAGAGCCCAACCCAATGGGTCTTCTCGATGCCGAGCGCGTCGAGCAGGCCGATGGCGTCGGCCTCAAGCTCCGGGAAGGTGTAGGGGCCGGGCACCGCCGGGCTGTCACCGTGGCCGCGCTGGTCGTAGCGCAGCACGCGGTAGCGGTCCTTGAGGCTCGCCGCCACGTCGTCCCACAGGTGCAGGTTGTTGGCGAGCGCGTGGGAGAAGGTCACCCACGGCGCGCCCTCGGGACCGTCGATCTCGACGTTCAGCTCGGTCCCGTTCTTGGTCTTCACAAGCATTTCGGCCTCTTTACCTCGAGCAATGCATCCCGTTTCCCGTCATCCCCCGGCTTGTCCGGGGGATCCACCCTGCGGCGAGGCCGGCGCCTCGTGTCGGCGCAGGCGCCAGCGGCCCCGTGGATGCCCCGGACGAGCCGGGGCATGACGGCAGCTGACATCACATCAGCTGTTGTCGCCCACATAGGTGAGGTCGTCGGAGATCTTCAGCTCGATCAGCACGTTCTCCGGCGCGCTCTCGGGCGCGAGCATGGAGCGGTGGGCGATGCCCTTGGGGATGAAGAGCATGTCGCCCTCCTTCATGATGCGGGTGCCCATCTCGGTCTCCCACTTCAGCGAGCCCTTGACGCAGAAGATGATCTCGTGGGCGTCGATGTTGCGGTGCCAGAAGCCCATGTCTTCCTTCGACCGCTTGGAGAGGTCGACCTTCACCTTGTCCGAGGTGTAGAGGCGCAGCGGCGTGCCGTCCGCCTTGTTGCGGTTGGACGGCTGGAAGTGCTCGGAGAAGATGTTGAACATGCGGAAGATGTCCGCATTCTCCAGCACGCCCTCATTGGCGATCGGGCTGTCCTTGTGGGCGAGCACCACGTTCTTGCCGAAGATGGTGACGACCTCGCGCTTGATGTCGCTCATGACGGTTTCTCCTGAAAGGGCGTTGCCCGACGGTTAGCGGTCGAAAAGGTGGAAGCGGGTGATGCCGTCATTGCCCACGCGGCGCTCGGCCTCGCCGAGCTCGACGAGATGATTGAGGTGGGCGATGGCCTCGCCCATGGCGAAGCCGAGCTGGTGGCCGTCCAGCGGGCGCGAGAACATGGCGGCGAGGCAGTCGCCGGCCGAGGCCGTGCCGCCGTGGGCGCGGATCGCCGCGCGCACCGTGTCGAGGCGGGCGTGGTGGTGCTCGCGCAGCACGGCGATGCGGTCGTCGGGCCTCGGGAACGGGTCGCCCGTGGGAGGGCAGCACCAGGAAGTCGGCGCCGACGCGCTCCTCCATGCGCCCGAGCGAGGCCATGAACTCGCCCAGCGGGTCGGCCTCCGGCTCCACCTGCCAGACGCTGACATTGGTGGTGATCTTCGGCAGCAGCTGGTCGCCGGAGATGTAGACCTTGCGCTTGGGGCAATAGAGGCCGGCGAGGTCCGGCGAGTGGCCGCCGCCGGTGAGGATGTGCCAGTCGTCGCCGCCGATCTGGAGCGTGCCGCGGTCGGCAATGCGCCGGGCGGCCTCCGGCAGCTGCACGCCGTCGGAATAGGGCAGCACCTCGGCGTCGAACTGCGCCACCTTCTCCGGCGCCGCACCGTTGCGGGCGTAGAAGCGCGAGCGCGAGGCGATGTCGTCGGTGAAACTGTCCTTCACCGCGAGATTGGCGCACATCCATTCGAGCTGGGTCATGTGCGGGCGCACGTTCCAGCGCTCGGAAATGTAGCGGCAATTGCCGGAATGGTCCGGGTGGAAGTGGGTGACGATCAGGCGCGTTACCGGCTTGCCGCCGAGCACGGTGCGCCACGCCTCCTCCAGCGCCTCCTGCACCCGCGGCTCGCCATAGCCGCAATCGACCTGGGTCCAGCCGTCGCCGTCGCGGATCAGCCAGACATTGACCTGGCGCAGGCCGCGGAACGGCACCGGCGTGTCGAAGCGGATGATGCCGTCGGCCACCTCGGTGATGCGCGCGAACGGGCGGTCGATCTCCGCGAACGCCGGCGAGGCGTGGGTGTCCGCACTGGTCTTGGCACTGGTGTGGGCGCTTGTCGGCGCAATGGTCGGGGCACTCATGCGGCGGTCTCCGTGGCGTCGCCGCGCAGGGTGCGGGCGGCCTCCATCACCGCGGCGACGATGGGCGCATAGCCCGTGCAGCGGCAGATGTGGCCGGACAGGGTATCGCGGACCTCGTCCTCGGTGGGCGCCGGATTGCGCGCCAGGAAGTCGGTGAACGACATGAGGATGCCGGGGGTGCAGAAGCCGCACTGCAAGGCGTGGTGCTTGCGGAAGGCGGCCTGGAGCGCGTTGAGCGCGGCCTCGCCGGGGGCAAGGCCCTCCACCGTGCCCACGGAGCGGCCGTGCGCCTGCACCGCCAGGGTAAGGCAGGAGCGCGAGGCGGCGCCGTCGAGCAGCACCGTGCAGCAGCCGCACACGCCGTGCTCGCAGCCCACATGGGTGCCGGTGGCGCCCGCCACCTGGCGCAGGAAGTCGCTCAGCAGCATGCGCGGCTCGACGAAGCCGGAGACCGGGCGGCCATCGAGCTCGAATTTCACGAGCGTGCGCTCGCCGGGGACTATGCGGAGCATGACAGGGCCTCATCGATCACCGGCCGGGCGAGCCGGCGCACCAGATCGCGCCGGTAGCGCGCGGTGGCGTGGATGTCCTCGAAGCCGCCCAGCTCGGCGGCCAGCGCATCGACGATGTCGTCGAGGCGCGAGAGTTCGGCGCGCGGGATGGTGCGCACCGTCGGCCGGTCGGCGACGCCGCCGATGCCGAGGTCGATGGCGTCCGCGCGCGCCCGGGCGGCAAGCGAGACGATGGCGAAGTCGCCATGGCGCCGCGCCACCTCGCGGAAGCCTGTGCCCTCGCCCTTGGCGCCGAGCGGGAAGCGCACCGCCGTCACCAGCTCATCCGCCTCGCGGGCGGTGGAGAGCAGGCCGCGCTGGAACTCGGCGGCCTTCAGCACGCGGGTGCCGCGCTTCGAGCGCAGCACCACCTCGCCGCCCAGCAGCGCCAGCGAGAGCGGCAGTTCGGACGAGGGGTCGGCATGGGCGATGGAGCCGCAGACCGTGCCCTTGTTGCGGGTCTGGAAATGTCCGACCCACGGCAGTGCCTTGGCGAGGAGCGGCACCTCCTGCGCCAGCTCGGGGCGCGAGAGCAGCGTGTTCTGCGTCACCGCCGCGCCGACCTCGATGTGGGTCTTGGTGCGGGTGATGGCGGACAGCTCCGGAACGCGGGAGATGTCGACGATGGCCTCGCAGTCCACGAGGCGCAGGTTGAGCATGGCGATCAGCGTCTGGCCGCCGGCCATGACGCGGGCGGCCTCCTTCCATTCGGAAAGGGCCTCGGCCGCCTCCGCCGCCGTGTCGGGGCGCAGATAGGTGAAGGGACGGGGCTTCATTGGGGCTTCCGGAACGCAGAGGTGAGGCGGCTCCACCAGGAGGCGGACGGCGCGCCGGAGGAGGCGCCGAGGCGGGCGGCGAAGCGCTCGAAGAACTGGCGGATGACGAGGTCAGCGGCGCCGTCCAGCAGGCGTCCGCCGATGGCGGCGGCGCGTCCACCCACGGCCACCTCGTAGTCGTAGGCGATGCGCGTTCCGCCCTCGATGGGTTCCAGGCGCAGCATGCCGGCGCCCGAGGCGTCGCCCAGCGGCCCGGTGATGCCGCCGGACAGGCGGCCGAGCGCTCGGGGTCGAGGTCGGACAGCCGCACCTCGGCACGGAAGCGGCCCTTCACCGGCCCGACGCCCAGCGAGACCTCGGCGCGGTAGTCGTTCTCTCCCACCACGTCGAGCGCATGGCAGCCGGGGATGGTGGCCTTCAGGTTCTCCGGGTCGAGCAGCGCGCGCCACACCTCGGCCACCGGCGCGCCGATGGTGACGGCGCCCGCGCCGGTCAGCTCGCGCGCGCCCTCGCGCTTGGCCGCGGTCGTGGCGGTGGAGGTCGCCTTCGTCTGGCGCGGCGGGGTCTTCTCGGGGCCGGCCATGAGGGCGTGGAGCCGCATGGGCGTGACCGGCAGCGGCACGTTCTCGATGCCGAGCGCATCCGCCACCGCATTGGCGACGCACACCGGGGTCGACATGCAATTGCCCTCGGCGAGGCCCTTGGCGCCGAGCGCGGTGAACGGGCTCGGGCTCTCGATGTGCAGGAGCTCGATCTCCGGCACCTCGGTGACGGTGGGGATGAGATAGTCGGCGAGCGTGCCGGTGAGGAAGCCGCCCTTGTCGTCGTAGCGGAATTCCTCGTAGAGCGCCGTGGCGAGGCCCTGCACGAAGGCGCCGCGGATCTGGCCTTCGGCGATCAGCGGGTTCAGCAGGCGGCCGGCGTCGTGCATGGAGACGTAGCGGTCGACCCGCACTTCCCAGGTGTCGGGATCGATCTCGACGCCGCACATGTCGAACACGAAGCCATAGGCCAGCGAGGTGTTGATGCGGTCGTCGCCGGAGGGCGGCTCCAGCTCCGGCGGCGCCCAGGTGGCGGTCTCGCGCAGGCCGGGGGCCATGCCGTCCGGCAGCATCACCGGCGACCAGTGGGCGGTGCCGGCGACGCGTGCGAAGCCGAGGCCGTTGTCCGGGTTGGTCTTCGAGCGGATCATGCCGTCGACGAACTCGATGTCCTCGGGCAGCACGTTGAGCTGGTTGGCGGCGATGCGGGCGAGCTTGTCGCGGATGGCGCCGGCCGCGTGGTGCACCGCCACCGCGGTGCCCGGAGAGAAGCGGCAGGAATAGGTGCCGGCGGCGATGGACCACTGGTCCTTCACCGTGTCCATCTCCAGGTTCACCACCACGTCGTCCATCTTCAGGCCGAGCTGGTCGCACACGATCTGCGAGATGACGGTCTCGTGGCCCTGGCCCTGCACCGTGAGGTCGGCGGTGACGGAGACCGTGCCGAGCGGGTCGACATTCACCGTGGCGAGCGAGACCGCGCCGTTCTTCGGCCCGGCGCGCTCGCGCGCGCTCGCCGGGATCATGGTGGAGAGGTAGCCCATATTCGACATGGAGGGCTCGACCACGGCGGCGAAGCCGATGCCGTAATACTTGCCCCTGGCGCGGGCGGCCTCGCGCCGCCGCTTGAGGTCGTCCAGCCGCCCCTCGCCGGTGGCGATGTCCACGCACAGCGGATAGTCGCCGGAATCGTAGAGCGCGCCGGCCGCCGCCCGGTAGGGGAAGGCGCCGGAGGGAACGAGATTCTTGCGGATCACGTCCAGCACGTCCATGTCGAGCGCCAGCGCGATGCGCTGCACCAGGCGCTCCAGGCCGAGATAGAGCTGGGGGCCGCCGAAGCCGCGGATCAGCGCAGCGGGGGCCTTGTTGGTGAGCACCACGCGGTTGACCACGTGGAGGTTCTGCACGTCGTAGGCGCCGGTGGTGGCGCCGTGCATGCGGTAGAGCGGGCCGGGCATGGGCGCGCGCAGGAAGGCGCCGTAGTCCTCCATCTGGTCCATGCGCAAGGCGGTGATGCGCCCGTCGGCCTTCACCGCGGCCTCGATGTGGGTGATGCGGTTGGGGCCGGAACTGGCCGCGAGCAGGTGCTCGTAGCGGTCCTCCACCCACTTCACCGGCCGTCCGGCGATGCGCGCGGCAAGGCCCATCAGTACCACGAACGGGAACACCGAGAGCTTGATGCCGAACGAGCCGCCGGAATCGGCGGGGGTGCGCAGGCGCAGCTTGGCGCCGGGCACGCGCAGCGCGCGCGCCATCACCGGATGGGCGCTGAACGGGCCCTGGAAGTTGGCCAACACGTCATAGCTGCCGTCGGAGGGGCGGAACTGCGCCACCACGACGAAGCATTCCATGGGCATGAAGGAGTTGCGCGGATAGTCCACCCGCAGCTTCACCACCTTGTCCGCCTCGGCGAAGGCGGTGTCCGGATCGCCATAGGTGAAGTCGCGGCGCGAGACCTCGTTGGACTTGCAGTCGGGATGCACCAGCGGCGCGCCCTCCGCGACCGCGTCCTCCGGGTCGACGATGGCGGCCAGGGGCTCGTATTCGATGTCGACCAGCTCGCCCGCGTCCTCCGCGATATAGCGGTCCTCGGCCAGCACCAGCGCCACCGGCTCGCCGACGAAGCGCACCCGCTCCACCGCCAGCGTCCATTGCGGGATCGGCTGCTTGAGCGCCACCAGGAAGGGATCGGAGAGGCGGGCGACGTCTTCGCCGGTGAGCACCGCGTGCACGCCCGGCAGCGCGAGCGCGCGCGCGACGTCTATGCGGCGGATGAGGCCATGGGGTATGGGAGAGCGGACCACGTGCGCGTGCAGCGTGCCGGCCGGGGCGGGCACGTCGTCGGCGTAGCGCCCGCGGCCGCGCAGCAGCGCCTCGTCCTCCTTGCGCGGGATCGGCTGGCCGAGGGGGGAGGAGGCCGACCGGTCTTTCGCGCGGGGCGGGCGGGACGGCGCTTCAGCCTGCGCGCTGCGAATGGCTGGGGCGGACAATGCAAACCTCCGGGACGGCAACTGAAACCCGCGGGTAACATGGCGAAGGAGATTGTGTAAAGTAATTTCGTATCATAATACGAATATGCTACGGAACGCGGGCTCGCCGTCGCCGCGCGAAAGGTTTATGGGACATCCATGATCGAAGCGAATCTCCTGCGCACGCTGGAGGAGAAGGTCGCGATCGAGGAGGCGCAGTTCGACGACCTGCCCGCCATCATCGCCATCGACTCCGACCTGACCGGCATCCAGAAGCCGGAAATCTGGTACGGTTATTACGCCCCGGTGATGACCGGCGCACAGCGCACCTTCATGGTCGCGCGCCATGACGGCGCGGTGGTCGGCTATGTGGTCGGCGAGGTGCGCGCCTGGGAGTTCGGCTCGCCCCCCTGCGGCTGGCTGTTCGCCATCGGCGTGCGCAAGGACGTGCGGCTCGCCGGGATCGGAACCCTGCTCTTCAACGCCTTGCAGGCGCGTTTCCGGCGCCTCGGCGTCCAGACCATGCGCACCATGCTGCATATCGACGACCATCTCCTGATCTCGTTCTTCCGCAGCCACGGCATGACCGCCGGGCCGTTCATCGAGCTTGAGATGGGCATCACGGCCGGGCCGAGCGACAGCTGAGCCATGAAGCTGCACCAGGCGACCCGCTATGCCATCTGGTCCATCGTCGAGCTGGCCTCGCGTCCCGGCGAGCAGATCGCGGCCAGCGAGCTGGCTGCAAAATACCGCATCTCGCAGCACCACCTCGCAAAGGTGCTGCGCACCCTGTCGCGCGCCCGCATCGTCTCCTCCACCCGCGGGCCGGCCGGAGGATGCACCTTCATCGGCAACGCCAACCGCCTGACGCTGCACGACATCATCGCCTTGTTCGAGGAGGACGCGCCGGCCGACGGGCAGGGCGCCGACACGCCGGTGGCGAGCGAGGTGGCCCGCGTCCTGGGCGAGATCGACCGCATCACCTCCGCCACTTTGCGCTCGGTGACCATCCAGACCATCATCAACAACGCCCGCCGCGCCGAGGCCCGCACCGGCGGAGCGGCGGCCGCCGAGACGCGGCGCAATCTGACCGACGCCGGCTGACGGCCGCGCCGTCCTGCCGCAGGGGCGCCGCCTGTTTTTCGGGGCCCGCGGCGCCGGCCCCTTCCCGACTGCAACGCCGCGGCGCACGCGGTAGCTTAGCGGATCGCCGAGGCAAGCTCTCTCGCCGAGGCCGCTCTGGGCACGATCACGATCCAGTCACTGGTGCCATCTCTCGCGGCCGAAGCGCGCCGGGCGCTGCCCGATGCCGAGCCCTCTCACGGCCCATCCGGCTGATCGCAGCTGCCGCCGGCACGCGGGTCGAATTCAAATATACGCATTTCGGCACTTGACTACCAAATTTGAGAGTGGAAGCTTATCGCGCAATCGCAGGGAGCACCCTGCAAGGCGCGACAGACGCCGCACGGGAGGAATGTCGGATGGCCCAGCTCAGCACCATCTCACGCCGCCACTATCTCAAGACCATGGCTGCCGCAGGGGTCGGGGCGCTCGCCGCACCGGCCATCCTCAGCCCCGCCGCGGCGCAGGGCCTGACCACCATCAAGGTGGGCCGCGCCGGCGGCGTGGTGTCGGATGCGGTGTTCTTCATCGCCGACGAAAAGGGCTATTTCAAAGACCAGGGCATCGCCATCGAGTTCGTCACCTTCGACGGCGGCCCCAAGATCATCGCGCCCCTCGGCGCCGGCCAGCTCGACATCGGCGTGGGCGCCTCCTCGGCCGGCCTGTTCAACGCCGTCAAGCGTGGCATCAACATCAAGATCACCGCCGACAAGGGCTCCTCGCCCCCCGGCTATGCCTACATGCCTCTGCTGGTGCGCAAGGATCTGATCGACAGCGGCCAGGTGAAGTCCTTCGCCGACCTCAAGGGCCTCAAGATCGCCGAGGCGGCGCCGGGCGGCTCGCCGGGCGCGACGCTGAACGCCGCGCTGCAGAAAGGCGGGCTCACCTACAAGGACGTGAGCCACGTCTATATGGGCTATCCCCAGCACGTCCCCGCGCTCGCCAACAAGGCCATCGACGGCTGCATCCTCCCCGAGCCCGGCGCCACCATGGCGGTCGAGCGCGGCTATGCGGTGCGCTACTGGAACGACGAACTCTATCCCAACCAGCAGATCGCCGTGCTGCTCTACGGCGACGACTTCATCACCAAGAAGGCCGATCTCGGCCGCAGATTCATGCTCGCTTATGTGAAGGCGGCGCACTTCTACAATGACGCGCTGAAGGACAGCCGCTTCGCCGGCCCCAACGGCCCGGAGGTGGTGCGCATCCTCGGCGAGGACATGAAGGTGGACGACAAGGGCATCTTCTCCCGCATCGTCCCCACCGGCATCAATCCCAATGGCGGCGTCAACGTCGCGAGCCTGAAGAAGGACGCCGCCTTCTACCGCGAGCAGGGCTTCCTCGACTTCGATCCCAACGTGGAATCGGTGATCGACGGCTCGTTCGTCGAGGCGGCCCTCAAGCAGATCGGCCCCTATAAGGGCCAGCGCACCTGACGCCGGCCCCGGCCGAGGGAGGCGAGCCCATGCGCGCTGCCGAACTGCGGGTCGCCATGTCGCTGGACGTGGAGATGCCGCCGCCGAAAATCCGCGTCGACCAGCTGGTGAAGCGCTTCGGCGGCTTCACGGCGGTCGACGGCATCAGCGTCGACATCGCGCCGGGCGAGTTCTTCGTCATCGTCGGCCCGAGCGGCTGCGGCAAGACCACGCTGCTGCGCATCCTCGCTGGGCTGGAGGCGCCAACCTCGGGCGCCATCGCCATCTCGCCGAACGACGCGGGGCGGCCCACCAATTCCATGGTGTTCCAGGGCGACAGCATCTTTCCCTGGATGAGCGTCTACGACAACGCCGCCTACGGCCTCGCCATGCGCCGGCGGCCCAAAGCGGAGATCGCCGAGCGGGTGCGCCCGCTATTGGAGACCACCGGCCTGTGGCGCTTCCGCGACCGCTATCCGCATCAGCTGTCCGGCGGCATGCGTCAGCGCGTCTCGATCTGCCGCGCGTTCGCCAACGACCCCGACATCCTGCTCATGGACGAGCCGTTCTCGGCCCTCGACGAGCAGAACAAGATGCTGCTGCACCAGGAATTGCTGCGCATCTGGGAGGACACCAAGAAGACCGTGGTGTTCATCACCCATTCGGTGGACGAGGCGGTCACGCTTTCCGACCGCATCATGGTGATGACCGCCCATCCGGGGCGCGCCAAGGTGATCCTCGACAACCCCTTCGGCCGGCCGCGCGACGTGGTCGCCCTGCGCGGCGATCCGGCCTATGGCGCGTTCGTGTTCCGCATCTGGGAATATCTGCGCGAGGAAGTGCGGGCCGCCAAGCTCCAGGAACAGGGGGGCGAGGCATGAACCGCGCGGCGCTGAACGACCGCCTGCTGGCCTTCGGCTCGCCTTTGGCGCTGTTCCTCCTGTGGGAGCTGGCGGCCAAGGCCGGGTGGATCGACACCCGCTTCTTCCCCGCGCCCTCCGCCATCCTGGTGCGCATGTGGGCGCTCTCGGCCTCGGGCGAGCTGTGGGTGAACCTCCAGGCAAGCCTGTGGCGGCTTCTCGCCGGCTTCATCGTCGGCGGCATCCCGGCCCTGGTGCTCGGCATCGCCGCCGGGCTCTCGCGCCCGGTGCGCATCGTCATCGATCCCCTGGTGTCGGCCACCTATCCGATTCCGAAGAGCGCCGTGTTCCCGCTCATCCTGCTGATCTTCGGCCTCGGCGAGGCGTCGAAGATCGTCATGGTGGCCATGGGCGTGTTCTACCCGGTGCTCATCAACGCCCAGGCCGGCGTCGCCAACATCGACCGCATCTATATGGACGTGGCGAAGAACTTCCGCGCCGACCGCTGGCAGCTGTTCCGCACCGTCGCCGTTCCCGGCGCCCTGCCGCCGATCCTCGCCGGGGTGAAGCTCGGCCTCGGCATGGGGCTCATCCTGATCGCCATCGCCGAGATGATCGGCGCCGATTCCGGCATCGGCTTCATGATCTGGAACGCGTGGCAGATCCTCTCGGTCGAGACCATGTATGTCGGCCTCGTCGTCATCGCCCTCATCGGCTTCGCCCTGTCGCTCGCCACCGACGAGATGGAGAAGCTCCTGGTTCCCTGGAAGCGGGTCCGCGGCTGACGTCACGCCCGCCACCGGTCCGCCACGGGATGCATGATGCCGGGGAGCGCGCCGGCACCAGCGAACCATAAACGCGCATGGTCCCAAGGGAGTAGCAAGATGCAATTCGGTGATTTGCGGGGCTGGATCGATCACCTGCGCCAGGCCGGCGAGCTGAAGGAGATCACCAGCGAGGTGGACTGGGATTGCGAGCTGGGAACGGTCACCCGAAAGGCCTTCGGCAACGGTGACGGACCCGCTCTCCTGTTCAAGAACATCAAGGACTACAAGGACGGCCGCTGCACCCAGCTGTTCACCGGCGGCCTGTCGAAATATTCGCGCGTCGCCATGATGTTCGGCCTGCCGCCGGACGCGCCCATTACCGACCTCGTGAAGGCCGCCCGCAAGGCCTATGCGAGCCGCGTCCCCCCCGTCACGGTGGCGACCGGCCCGGTGAAGGAGAACATCCTGAAGGGCGACGACATCAACCTGTTCGAGTTCCCCGTGCCGCGCTGGCACCGGCTCGACGGCGGGCGCTACATCAACACCATGCAGGGCACGGTGACCGCCGATCCGGAGACCGGCCGCCTGAATGTCGGCATGTATCGCGGCATGATCGGCCAGAAGAACACCCTGCCGGTGCTCCTGTGGCGGCCGCAGAACTGGGGCCAGGACTTCGCCAAGTATAACGGCCAGGGCAAGGAGATGCCGGTGGCCTTCATCTATGGCTGGGAGCCCTGCCTGCCGTTCTGCGCCTCCTCGCCCATTCCGCCCGACGTGTCCGAATACGACGTCATGGGCGCCATCCGCGGCGCGCCGGTGGAGCTGGTGGACTGCGAGACCGTGCCTCTGAAGGTGCCGGCCAGCGCCGAGATCGTCATCGAGGGCTGGATCTCGAACGATCCCTCCACCTTCGAGATGGAAGGCCCGTTCGGCGAGTACACCGGCTATTTCGGCGGCGACCAGTGCCTGAAGCATACGGTGCGGGTGACGGCCATCACCCACCGCAACAATCCCATCTTCCGCGGCACCCTCGAAGGGACCATGCCGAAGATGCTGAACGAGAACTCCATCATGAGCTCGGTGCAGCGCGCCGCGCTCGCCTGGAACATCCTCGAGCGCTCCGGCGTGCCCGGGGTGACCGACGTGCACTGCCCGCCGGCCAATAACGGCACCACGCTCATCATCCAGCTGCGCCAGACCTATCGCGGCCAGGCCAAGCAGGCGGCCTGCGCCATCTGGGGCTCGAACGCCGCGCACCTGCGCTACAAGCACATCTGGGCGGTGGACGAGGACATCGACATCCACGACTACGGCGCGCTCGACTGGGCCTTCGCCTACCGCGTGAACGCGGCGGAGGACGACATCGTCTTCTTCCCCGGCACGTTCGGCTCGGCGCTCGATCCCTCGACCCGTCTCAAGTACCGCGACACCAACATGTATGGCACCGGCAAGTGGTGCCGCGTGCTGATCGATGCGACGATCAACCTCGATTTCGAGCCGGAGTCGAACTACCAGGGCGATCGCTATCCGCGCTCGGTCATGCCCGAGCCGCAGGACTGGGACCTCGTGAACAGCCGCTGGAAGGAATACGGCTTCTGACGACACCGTCCGCGCCGCCACCCGGGGTGGCGCGGGCCCCATCATCGCCCGTCTCGCCGCGGCCCGAAGGGCGTGCGGCGGGGCGGGTCGCCGTCCGCGTGACGGCGACGCACGGCTTGGGAGTTGAAGTATGAAGCGTCTCATCATCGCCATGTCGGGCGCCTCGGGCGCCATCTACGGCGTGCGCGCGCTGCAGGTGCTGCGCGCAATCCCGGACGTGGAGACCCATCTCGTGGTCTCGCCCTCCGCCCAGCGCACGCTGATGGAGGAGACGGACGTCACCTGGGACCAGCTCAAGGCGCTGGCCGACGTGCTGCACAATTACAAGGACATCGGCGCCTCCATCGCCTCGGGCTCGTTCCGCACCGAGGGCATGCTGGTGGCGCCCTGCTCGGTGAAGACGCTCTCGGCCATTGCCCACTGCGATTCCGGCGACCTGATCGCGCGCGCCGCCGACGTGGTGCTGAAGGAGCGGCGCCGCCTCGTCGTCATGTTCCGCGAGACCCCGCTCCATGCCGGCCATATCGCGGTGATGGACCAGGCGACGCGCAACGGGGCGATCATCATGCCGCCGGTGCCGGGCTTCTACCACCGGCCCAAGACCATCGACGACATCATCAACCAGAGCGTCGGGCGGGCGCTCGACCTGTTCGGCTTCGACGCCGGCATCGTCAAGCGCTGGACCGAGGCCGACACCAGCCTCGATCTGTCCGCCCTCACGCCGACGAACCGCGACTGAGCGCCCCCGCGGCGGCCCGGCGCACCCCTGGACGAAGGCATCGGCACGGCGCCGATGGAGACAGAAGATGCTCGACCACCCGACGGCGTCCGCCAAGGACCGCCTCTATTGCGACGACTGGCGTGCGTTCCGCGACCCCGAGGTGCCCGACTGGCTCGACCCGATCGCGACGTTGATCGGCCGGCACCTCGCGGACCCCGCGACCGCCGCCAAGACCGCGCTCGTCATCGACGGCGCGGAGATCACCTACCTCGCCCTTGATGAGACGGTGCGCGCCACTGCGGGCGGCCTGCTCGACTGCGGCCTGATGGCCGAGCAGCGGGTGCTGCTGTTCGGCACCGACAGCCCCGAATATGTCGCCATGTGGCTTGGCGCCATCCATGCCGGCCTCGTTCCGGCGGTGGTGTCGGACCTCTACAAGGCCAAGGACCTGCTCTATTTCCTCATCGACACCGGGGCGCGAGCGCTGTTCATCGACGCCGAGCAGCTGGGCAAGCTGGAGGAGATCGCCGAGCGCCTGCCGTCCTCGCTGGAGTGCATCCTGGTGCGCGGCGAGGCCGGCGGCATCGCCGGCAAGGTCGGCGGGCGGCAGGTGCGCGCGTTCGCGGCGCTGCGGCAGGACCGGCCCCTTTCGCCGGCACCACGCGGGCACGCCAACCGAACGTGTGCTACATGTTCTATTCCGGCGGCACCACGGGGCCGGCCAAGGGCATCACCCATCTGACCCACGATTTCCTCGTGGTGCCGGAGCGGCACGGGCCGTTCTGGGAGTATGCGCGCGACGACGTGGTGTTCGCCTCGTCCAAGAAATACTTCACCCATGGCCTGTGGCCGGGCGTGCTGATCCCGCTCTATTACGGCGCGACCGCGGTGCTCACCCGCCAGCCGGCGCGGCCCGACGTGGTGCTCGACATCCTGGAGCGGCAGCGCGTCACCAAGCTCGTCACCGTGCCCACCATCCTGCGCAACCTGCTCGACTTCATCGAGGACAAGGACGACTTCGTGAAGCCGCCGGCGCTCGCCTTCGTCGCCAGCGCCTCGGAGAAGATCCCGCCGCATCTGTTCGAGGCGTTCCATGCCCGCTTCGGCATCGAGATCCTCGATTCCATCGGCTCGTCGGAAGTGACCTACGAGTGGATCGCCAACCGGCCCAAGGACTTCAAGCGTGGCAGCCTGGGCCGGCCGGTGTTCGGCTACGAGATCAAGCTCATGGACGAGCATGGGCGCGAGATCACCGAGCCCAACGTGCCGGGCGAGGCGTGGATCAAGAGCAAGACCGCCTGCTTCTTCTACTGGCGCAAATACGAGAAGTCGCGCGAGACCTTCGTCGGCGGCTGGACCCGCAGCGGCGACAACCTGACCTTCGACGAGGACGGCTATTTCTGGTTCGCCGGCCGCGAGAACGACGTGTTCAAGGTCGCCGGCCTGTGGGTGTCGCCGCTGGAGATCGAGGCCGCGCTCATGCGCCATCCGGCGGTGAAGGAGGCGGCGGTGGTCTCGTTCGAGGACGCGGACGGCCTCGTGAAGCCCAAGGCCTTCGTGGTGCTGAAGGATGGGCAGGCGGCCTCGCCCGAGCTGGAGCAGGCGCTGCGCGATCAGGTGCGGCCCCTCGGCGGCTACAAGGTGCCGGCCAGCTTCGCTTATATCGAGGCGCTGCCGCGCACCACCTTACTCAAGGTGGACCGCAAGGTGCTGCGCGCCTAGCGCACGCGCCGATCCCGGGAGCGCGGTCATCCCCCGGCTTGTCCGGGGGATCCACCCGGCGGCCAAGCGGGTGGTCCGGTGCCGAGGCGCCGAGGCGTGGGGCAAATGGCGGAATGGATGCCGCGGACGAGCCGGGGCATGACGGGGTGAGCGAGGGCGCTCGGCGCTTCGCGCAGCCGAGCGCCGGCAGGGGAGATGATCGCCATGGACCAGAGCGGACCCGGATCGAGCGACCTCGCGCGGTTTGCGCTCAAGGTCTATGCGAGCGAGGGCGTGCCGCCCGCCTGCCTGGTGCTGCAGGAGCGCGCCGCCGTGGACGTGAACCTGCTCCTGTTCCGCCGCTTTGCCGGCGCCGCGCGCGGC
>NZ_JBNFNU010000023.1:0-23948 GCF_057364445.1 Xanthobacter sp. BG11Y11_SDJG | reverse complement strand
GGCGCGGGCGGCGAGGGGGTCGCGGGGCGTTGCCATGCCCGGGCTGGGCTTCGCGGCCCGAGCGGAATGGGACGTCGACGCCATCGGCTTGTCGCCCGGCCCTGCATGACCGCCCTGTCCAACGCGTTCCGCCATGGCGAAGTCCAACTAATGACTGACCGGTCAGTCATAGCATGGGGCAAGGCTGCGATCCAGCCGGTCCCGGGCGGGAGGAGCAAAGGCCGAACGGGCGAGCAATCGGAATCGCCGCAGCGAACCAAAAGACAGTGAGCGGAGAGACAGTGCGCCTTAGAGACAGGGCGAGAGGAGGCTGCGCGCGGGGAGGGAGCGCGGCCGGTGGGTTGCCGGGGCGGCCCCGGCATCGCCACCGGTCCGGCGTTGCCGCCTGGCCTTGGCTGACGCATCCGAGCGCCCCGGCGGCGCTCGGAACGACAAGGGGTGGAGCCGACGCCGCGGCCCCACCGCTTCAGGACTGCGGCTTGCCGCTCTTGTAGTAGCTGACGATGGCGATGATCTCGCCGACGATGCCGCGGCGGAACAGCGACACGGCGGCGACGAAGATGACGCCCTGGATCACCAGCACCCATTCGCCCAGGCCGGCGAGATAGTTCTGCATGGTTACGATGATCGCCGCGCCGACGATCGGGCCGAGGATCGTCCCCATGCCGCCCACCAGCGTCATCAGCACCACCTCGCCCGACATCTGCCAGGCAACGTCGGTGAGCGAGGCGAGCTGGAACACCAGGACCTTCGTGGAGCCGGCCAGCCCGGTGAGGGCTGCCGACAGCACGAAGGCGAGCAGCTTGTACTGGTTGGCCCGGTACCCCAGCGAGATGGCGCGCGGCTCGTTCTCGCGGATCGCCTTCAGCACTTGCCCGAAGGGGGAGTGGATGGTGCGGTAGATGACGAGAAAGCCGAACACGAAGATCGCCAGCACCACGTAATAAAGGTGGAGGTCGTTGGCGATGTCGATGATGCCGAACAGCGGCCGGCGCGGCACACCCTGGAGGCCGTCCTCGCCACCGGTAAAGGGCGCCTGCAGGCAGAAGAAGAAGAACATCTGCGCCAGCGCCAGCGTCACCATGGCGAAATAGATGCCCTGGCGGCGGATGGCGAGCAGGCCGGCCAGCAGACCGAGAAACGCCGCGAAGGCGACGCCGGCGAGGATGCCGAGTTCGGGCGAGAAGCCCAGAACCTTGATGGCGTGGGCGCAGATATAGGCCGAGCCGCCGAAGAACATGGCGTGGCCGAAGGACAGCAGGCCCGTATAGCCCAGGAGCAGGTTGAAGGCGCATGCGAACAGCGCGAAGCACATCACCTTCATCAGGAACACGGGATAGACGCCGAACGGCGCCACAAGCATCACCGCGATGGCGGCGATGCCGAACAGCGCGAGCGTCGGCGTGCTGGGCGCCCGGTCGGTCGCGGCGGCCGCGGTGGTCGGGGATGAGCTCATCTGCGCGCCCTCACTTGGCCGTGCCGAACAGGCCGGCGGGCTTCACCATGAGCACGATGGCCATGATGACGAAGATCACTGTGGAAGAGGCCTCGGGGTAGAACACCTTGGTGAGGCCCTCGATGACGCCGAGGCCGAAGCCGGTGACGATGGCGCCCATGATCGAGCCCATGCCGCCGATCACCACCACCGCGAACACCACGATGATGAGATTGGAGCCCATGGTGGGGCTGACCTGATAGGCCGGGGCCGCCAGCACGCCGGCGAGCGCGGCGAGGCCGACGCCGAAGCCGTAGGTGAGCGTGATCATGCGCGGCACGTCGATGCCGAAGGCCTGCACCAGGTCCGGCCGCTCGGTGGCGGCGCGCAGATAGGAGCCGAGCTTGGTGCGCTCGATCACGTACCAGGTGGCGATGCACACGATCAGCGAGGCCACCACCACGAAGCCGCGATAGTTGGGCAGGAACATGAAGCCGAGATTCGTGCCGCCCGGCAGGGGGTTGTCATAGGGCAGGCCGGACGAGCCGTATTGCCGCCGGAACAGGCCCTCGATGATGAGCGCGAGACCGAAGGTGAGCAGCAGGCCGTAGAGATGGTCAAGATGGTAGAGCCTTCGCAAGAGCGTTCGCTCGATCACCATGCCGACGACCGCCACCACCAGCGGCGAGAGCACCAGAGCGCCCCAGAAGGGGATGCCCAGATAGTTCAGCAGCATCCACGCCCCGAACGCACCCATCATGTACTGCGCGCCGTGGGTGAAGTTGATGACGTTGAGCAGGCCGAAGATCACCGCGAGCCCGAGGCTCAGCATGGCGTAGAACGCGCCATTGATCAGGCCGAGCAAAAGCTGGCCGAACAGCGCCTGAGGCGGAATGCCGAGGAGTTCGAACATTGCGAGTGTCTCTTCAGGAAAGGCGGGCCGGCCCTGAAGGCCGGCCCGGGACAGAGGGATCAGCCCTTCTTGACGAGCGGGCAATCGCTCTCGGACAGCGGGCGGAACGCCTCGTTGGCCGGGATCGTCGCCTTCAGGGTGTAGTAGTCCCACGGGCCCTTGGATTCGGCCGGGGTCTTCACCTGGTAGAGGAACATGGGGTGGATGTGGCGGCCGTCGGCGCGCACTTCGCCCTTGCCGAACAGCGGGTCGTCGGTGGGGATCTTCTTCATCTCGGCCACCACCGCGGCGCCGTCCTTGGCGGACTTCAGCGCCTCGACCGCCTTCAGATAGTGCAGCACGCCGGAATAGACGCCCGCCTGCACCATGGTCGGCCGCTTGCCGCCGTTCGCCTTGGCGAATTCGTCGGCGAACTTGCGGTTGGCGTCGGTCTGGTCCCAGTACCAGGCGGCGGTCAGGTTCAGGCCCTGCGCCGTCTTGAGGCCGAGCGAGTGCACGTCGGTGAGGAAGATCAGGAGGCCGGCGAGGTTCTGGCCGCCCGCGACGATGCCGTATTCGGCCGCCTGCTTGATGGAGTTGATGGTGTCGCCGCCGGCATTGGCGAGGCCGATGATCTTCGCCTTCGAGGACTGCGCCTGCAGCAGGAAGGAGGAGAAGTCGGCGTTGTTGAGCGGCACGCGCACCTTGCCGAGCACCTTGCCGCCGTTTGCGAGCACCACCGCCTCGGTGTCGCGCTCGAGCGCGTGGCCGAAGGCATAGTCGGCGGTGAGGAAGAACCAGGTGTTGCCGCCG
Organism: Xanthobacter sp. BG11Y11_SDJG; assembly: GCF_057364445.1. Taxonomy (NCBI): domain Bacteria; kingdom Pseudomonadati; phylum Pseudomonadota; class Alphaproteobacteria; order Hyphomicrobiales; family Xanthobacteraceae; genus Xanthobacter; species Xanthobacter sp. BG11Y11_SDJG. The sequence continues at coordinate 20,808 of NZ_JBNFNU010000023.1, read as the reverse complement.
GTCTTCACGATCGCCTTGCCGGTGCCGTTGGCGAGCGCCCAGGTGTCGTAGGTCCAGTGCACCGTGTTCGGGGTGCAGGCCTTGCCGGTGAGGTCGGAGCTCGCCGCGCCGGAATTGATGAAGACCTTGTTCTTCTCCTTGGTGACGCCGGAGACCGCGAGCGCGACGCCCGAGTTCGGGGTGTCGACGATCGCGTCGACGCCGTCGACGTCATACCACTGACGGGCCACCGAGGTGCCCACGTCCGCCTTGTTCTGGTGGTCCGCGAAGATCACGTCCACCTTCATGCCCTTGGCGGCGGCGCCGAAGTCCTCGACCGCCTTCTTGGCGGCCCAGACCGAACCCTGGCCGCCGAGGTCGGCATAGAGGCTCGACTGGTCGTTGAGGACGCCGATCTTCACCGGGATGGGATCGGCGGCATAGGCCGCGCCGGCACCGGCAAGGCAGCTGGCTGCCAGGAAAATGGCTGCAAGACGCATCTGTTATCCTCCCGCCGGCCAAGGCCGGCATGATTGTGCAAGGAAGCCCGGCTCAGACGCCGAGGAAAGCTTCAAGACGCGCCGCGTTTTCCGCGATCTTGTCGTTTTCCACCATGTCCACCACCCGGCCGTGCTCGACCACATAATGGCGGTCGGCGACGGTCGAGGCGAAATGGAAGTTCTGCTCCACGAGCAGCACGGTGAAACCCTTCTTCTTCAGGGTCCGGATGATCTCGCCGATATGCTGCACGATCACCGGCGCTAGCCCTTCCGTCGGCTCGTCGAGCAGCAGCAGCTTCGCCCCCGTGCGCAGGATGCGCGCGATCGCCAGCATCTGCTGCTCGCCGCCGGAAAGCTTGGTGCCCTGGCTGTTGCGCCGCTCCTCAAGCCGCGGAAACAGCTCGTGGATCTCGTCGACGCTGAGGCCGCCGGGCAGCACCACCGGCGGCAGAAGCAGGTTCTCGCGCACCGAGAGCGAGGAGAAGATGCCGCGCTCCTCCGGGCAGATGGCGATGCCGAGGCGGGCGATCTTGTTGGGCGGCAGGCCGACCGTCTCGGTGCCTTCGTAGCGGATGGAGCCGGCGCGCTTGCGCAGCAGGCCCATGATGGCCCGCATGGTCGTGGTCTTGCCGGCGCCGTTGCGGCCAAGCAGCGTCACCACCTCGCCGGGATTGACCTCGAAGGTCATGCCGTGCAGCACGTGGCTCTCGCCATAGTGGCCGTGCAGGTCCTTCACATCGAGCAAAGGCGATCCGTTCGCGGCCATCTCAGTGCGCTCCACCGGTGCCATATAGGCCTCGATCACCTGCGGGTTCTTGGACACCTCGGCATAGGGACCCTCGGTGAGGATCTCGCCGCGGGCGAGCACCGTGATGGTGTCGGACAGGTCCGCCACGACCGAGAGATTGTGCTCCACCATGAGGATGGTGCGGTTCTTGGAGACGCGCTTGATCAGCTCGGCGGTGCGGGCGATGTCCTCGCGGCCCATGCCGGAGGTCGGCTCGTCGAGCAGCAGCATCTCGGGGTCGAGCGCCAGGGTGGTGGCGATCTCCAGGGCGCGCTTGCGGCCGTAGGGCAGCTCCACCGCCAGGTGGTTCGCGTAGGAGGTCAGGTCCACGTCGGCGAGCAGCGCCAACGCGCGCTCCTTCAGGCCGTCGAGCGTGCTCTCCGACTTCCAGAAATGGAACGAATTGCCCATCGGGCGCTGCAGCGCGATGCGGACATTGTCGAGCACGGTGAGGTGCGGGAAGGTCGCCGAGATCTGGAACGAGCGCACCATGCCGAGCCGTGCCACGTCCGCCGGCGGCGTGCGCGTGATGTCGCGCCCGTTCAGGCGGATGGTCCCGCGCGTCGGCTCCAGAAACTTGGTGATGAGGTTGAAGCAGGTGGTCTTGCCGGCACCATTGGGCCCGATGAGGGCGTGGATGGTGTGGCGGCGAATCCGCAGGTCGACGTTCTTGACCGCCGCAAACCCTTTGAATTCTTTGGTGAGACCTGTTGCTTCAACGATATAGGGCACGTCTGAGACAGTGTCCATGATCGCGGTATGCCCTCGCTGTTCGGCCGGCGGCTCTCGGGCCCGCCGACACTCGTCCCTGGAACGGCACCTTGGGCGGCGCGCTTCTCATTGCGGCGCACCGTAGCACGGCGCGCCGTGGCAACGTCAATAGGCGGTCCGCCGCCCCGAAGCAATTCGGAAAACGATGCTGCCTTCGTCTAACCGCTGGCGCACGGACCTGTGAAATATCACAGGCCCCTCATGATTTTCCGGCGCGGGGCGAAGGTATAGCGGCCGCACTGTCCTTGGCGGCCGTATCGCCCCGCCCGAGGCGCTCTTCCGCCTTGGTCCCGGATGGTCAGGTCGCGGGCGTGCGCGCCTGGGCGTGATAGGCCTCGTTCGGTCGCATGTCGGTGGCGGCCGCGATGCGGTTCGACATGTTGAAGAAGGCCGTTACCGCAGCGATGTCCCAGATGTCGCGCTCGGAAAATCCGACCCGGCGCAGGCCGTCGCGATCGGCCTCCTCCACCTCGTGTGGACGCTCGGTGAGCTTGACCGCGAAGTCGAGCATCGCCCGCTGGCGGCCGTCCAGCCGCGCGGCGCGATAGTTCATCACCATCTGCTCGCCCAGTATCGGATCGCCGGAGAGCTGGCGCACGGCAGCGCCGTGCGCCGTCAGGCAGTAATAGCAGCGGTTCACGCTGGAGACCGCTACCGCGATCATTTCCCGCTCGAGCTTCGTCAGGCCCGACGGCGCCAGCATCAGATCATTGTACATGGCGGAGAATGCGGAAAGCTTCGCCATGTCGAACGCATAGGCCGCGAGCACGTTCGGCACGAAGCCGATCTTGTCCATGCATTTGTCGAAATAGGCCTGGGTCGGCGCATCCAGTTCCGCCGGCGCGAGGCCGAGCGCGATCGCGGGAAGATCGTCGCGCCCCCGTATCGGGGCGGCAGCCTGCGGTGTGGCCTTCGCGGCCGGCGTTCCAGCCGGCGTGTTGGTCGACGTTTTGGTCGACTGGGCAGTCGCCTTGGGGGTGGACCTGGGGGTGGACTTGGGAGTGGACTTGGGAGTGGACTTGGCCTTTGCCGGCGTGCCGGTGGCCTTCGCGGCCGTCGCACGGGCGGCTTTCACGGGCTTGGGGTTGGGCGCCTGCTTTTCGGGCGTGCGCGTTTTTTCGGCGCCGCCCTGGTTTTCCTGGCCCTTGCGGCCGGAAGCACGCATTTTCGTAGCCATAAGCCTTGCCTCGTCATCTTCGCGTCGCGGTGGCGCACCACATGCTGACCGCCTTCGGCGACGTCCGAAGGGTGGTCGACCGCGCACCCCCAATCAAGGGTGACGGCAGCCTTGGGGGGAATGGCCATGAACGTCCGTGAATTTCAAGCCGCCGGTGCCGACATCGACTTCGCGGCGCGCGCCGATCGGGTGCGCGAGCTGCTGGGCGGCGCGGAGCCGCCGGTTCCGGATGTCTTCGTCGATCTGTTCCTCGGCGCGCCGGCGCCGGAGGACCTCGCGCTCGTGCCGGTCGCTGCGCTCGCCGCGCTGGTGCGCGAGGCCTGGACGCACGTGGTGGAGCGCGTTGCCGCGCCCGACGGCACGGACGTGCGGGTGTTCAATCCCGAGGTGCTGGGCGGCGCCGTCACGGTGATCGAGACCGTGAACGACGACATGGCGTTTCTGTTCGATTCGCTCGCCGGCGAACTGGCCGACCGGGGTATCGAGTCGAAGCTGGTGGCCCACCCCATCCTGCATCTCGACCGCACCAAGGACGGCGCCCTCACCGTTCTCCCCGCCAAGGGCCGCAAGGACGATGAGGCGCGCCACGAAAGCCTGATCCACCTGCACGTGGCCGCGCTTGGCGCCGCCGCGCGGGCGGAGCTGAGAGGCGCCCTTGAGCAGACGCTGGCGGACGTGCGTGCCATCAACGAGGACTTCCAGGCGATGCGCAAGCAGGTGCGCGCGCTGGGCAAGAGCCTCAAGAAGGAGAAGCACAGCTACGACGAGGGCGCCCGCGAGGAGGCGGCCGACCTCGTGGACTGGCTGACCGAAGACAATTTCATCTTCCTCGGCGTGCGCCGCTACGACCTTGCCGCCGACGGCGGTCTCGTCGCCGTGCCCGCCAGCGGCCTTGGCGTGCTGCGCGACCCGTCCGTCCACGAACTGCGCCTCGGCGCCGATCCGGTGGTTACGACGCCCGAGGTGCGGGCCTTCCTCGAAGGCCCCCAGCCGCTGCTGTTCACCAAGGCGAGCCTGCGCTCGCGCGTCCACCGCCGCGCGTTCATGGACTATGTGGGCATCAAGATCCACGACGAGAAGGGACGGCTGACCGGCGAACTGCGCGTCATCGGCCTGCTCACCTCCACCGCCTACACCCATTCGGTGCGCGAGATCCCCTATCTGCGCCTGAAGGCCGAGGCGGTGCTCAAGCGCGCCGGGCTCGATCCGCAGAGCCATTCGGGCAAGGCGCTGTCCACGGCGCTGGAGACCTATCCGCGCGACGACCTGTTCCAGATCGACGCCGACACGCTGCTGGCCTATGCCAGCGACATCCTCTCGCTTTACGACCGGCCGCGCGTGCGGGTGCTGCCGCGGCTCGACCCGTTCGACCGCTTCGTATCGGTGCTCGTCTATCTGCCGCGTGACCGCTATGATTCCACGGTGCGCGAGGCGGTCGGCGCGCTGCTCGCGTCGGCCTATGACGGTCACGTCTCCACGTTCACGCCGGTGTTCCTGCCGGACGTGCCGCTGACGCGCGTGCATTTCATCATCGGCCGCCGCGGCGGCCGCATCCCGCAGGCCGACCGCGCCGACCTGGAGGCAAAGGTCGCCAGCCTGGTGATGTCGTGGAGCGAGAAGCTCGGCGCTGCGATTGCCGCCCGCCACGCGCCCGAGGCCGCCGAGGCCCTGCGCGCCCGCTACGGCGTCGCCTTCGGTCCCGGCTATGTCGCCGCGTACGACATCGACACCGCGCTCTCCCACATCGACCTGCTGGAGCGGATGTCCCACGAGCGGCCGATCGCCATCGACTTCTATCGCCGCCCGGAGGACGCAGACACCCGCATCTCGCTGCGCCTGCTCTCCTTCGGCCAGCCGCTGCCGCTGTCCACCCGCGTGCCGATGCTCGAGAATATGGGCCTCAAGGCCATCAACGAGCGCACCTACCGCATCGAGCCCGCCGGCGAGGGTATGACGCGCTCGTGGCTCCACGACATGTCGCTGGAGCGGGCCGATGGCGGCGCCATCTCCATGGCCGCCTCGCCGGCGCGGCTGGAGGACTGCCTCAATGCGGTGCTGCGCGGCGCCGCCGAGAATGACGGCTACAACTCCCTCGTGCTCGACGCCGAGCTGAGCTGGCGCGAGGCGGCGCTGGTGCGCGCGCTCGGCCGCTATCTGCGCCAGGCCGGCATCCCCTTCTCGCAGGACTATCTGTGGACCGCATTGGCCGCGCACGAGACGCTCGCCCGGCAGATCGTGGCGCTGTTCCACGCCCGCTTCGACCCGGCGCTCGATCCCGCGCCGGAAGCGCGGGACGCCCGCGAGGCGCCGCTGCGCACCGCCATCGATGCCGAACTGGCCAAGGTCTCCAGCCTCGATGACGACCGCATCCTGCGCCGCTTCGTGAACCTCGTCGGCGCGGCGATCCGCACCACCTACTACCAGCGCGACGCCGAGGGCCGCGAGCGGGAGGCGATCGCCATCAAGTTCCGCAGCGCCGACGTGGAAGGGCTGCCGCTGCCGCGCCCGCTCTACGAGGTGTTCGTCTATGCGCCCCGCGTCGAGGGCGTGCACCTGCGCTTCGGACCGGTGGCGCGCGGCGGCCTCAGATGGTCGGACCGGCCGCAGGATTTCCGCACCGAGGTGCTCGGCCTCGTCAAGGCGCAGCAGGTGAAGAACGCCGTCATCGTGCCGGTGGGCGCCAAGGGCGGCTTCGTGCCGAAGCGTCTGCCCTCCGGCCCGCGCGAGGCGGTGATGGCCGAGGGCACGGCGGCCTACGAGGTGTTCGTCTCCGCTCTGCTCGACATCACCGACAATCTGAAGGGCGGCGCGGTGGTTCACCCCGCCGACACCGTGCGGCTCGACGGCGACGATCCCTATCTGGTGGTGGCCGCCGACAAGGGCACCGCCACCTTCTCGGACACCGCCAACGCCATCTCCGCGCGTCACGGCTTCTGGCTCGACGATGCCTTCGCCTCGGGCGGCTCGGTGGGCTACGATCACAAGGCCATGGGCATCACCGCCCGCGGCGCCTGGGAGGCGGTGAAGCGCCACTTCCGCGAGCTGGACATCGACATCCAGACCACCCCCGTCACCGTGGCGGGTGTGGGCGACATGTCGGGCGACGTGTTCGGCAACGGCATGCTGCTGTCGTCCGCGCTCAAGCTGGTGGCGGCGTTCGACCACCGCCACATCTTCCTCGACCCGGACCCGCAGGACCCGGCGCGCTGCCATGCCGAGCGCCAGCGCCTGTTCAACCTGCCGCGCTCCTCGTGGGCCGATTATGATGCCGGCCTGATCTCGCCCGGCGGCGGGGTCTTCTCGCGCGCGGCCAAGAGCATCCCGCTTTCGCCGCAGGTGCAGGCGCTGCTGCGCGTCGACAAGGCCGAGATGGCCCCGGCCGAGCTCATCAACGCCATCCTGAAGGCGAAGGTGGACCTGCTGTTCTTCGGCGGCATCGGCACCTATGTGCGCGCCTCCACCGAGACCGACGCCCAGGCCGGCGACCGCGCCAACGACCCGGTGCGCATCGCCGCCACCGAGCTGGGTGCGCGCGTGATCGGCGAGGGCGCCAACCTCGGCATGACCCAGCGCGCCCGCATCGAGGCGGCCCGGCGCGGGGTGCGGCTCAACACCGACGCCATCGACAATTCGGCCGGCGTGAACACCTCCGACGTGGAAGTGAACATCAAGATCGCGCTCGCTCTGCCGCTGGAGCAGGGCGTCCTGACCCGGCCGGACCGCGCCGCGCTGCTGCGGCAGATGACCGACGACGTCGCTGCCCTGGTCCTCGTCAACAACTACCGCCAGACGCTGGCGCTCTCGCTCGCCGAGCGGCGCGGCGTGAGTGAGCTCGCCTTCGACCAGCGCCTGATGCAGATGCTGGAGCTGCGCGGCGACCTCGACCGGGCGGTGGAATTCCTGCCCACCGACATGGAGCTGTCCGACCGCCGCTCGCGCGGGGAGAGCCTCACCGGCCGGAACTGGCGGTGCTGCTCGCTTACGCCAAGCTCACGCTGCACGAGGACCTGCTCGCCTGCCCGGCGCTGGACGATCCCTATTTCGCCCGCGAGCTTTCGGCGTATTTCCCCGACGCCGTCGAGGGGCGCTTCCCCGACGCGGTGGCTCACCATCGCCTCAAGCGCGACATCATCGCCACCCGGCTCGCCAACGGTCTCATCAACGAGGGCGGCCCGACCGCGTTCGCCCGCATCGCCGACCAGACCGGCGCCGATGCCGGTGCGGTGGCCCGGGCCTATGTCACGGTGCGCGACGTCTACCGCTTGCCGGAGCTGACGGCGGCCATCGACGCGCTGGACAACAAGGTGGAAGGCGCCGTCCAGCTCGACCTCTACACCAGCCTGCAGGACCTGCTGATGGGCCGCATCGTCTGGTTCCTGCGCAACGCGTCCTTCGGCGACGGGGCCGAGGCGGTGGTGACGCAATATGCCGACGGCATCGCCGCGGTGGCCGATACGATCGAGGAGAGCCTGCCGGAAGCCTGGCGCGAGCGCCGCGCGGTTCGCTCCGGCGAACTGGAAGCGAAGGATGTGCCGGCGGATCTCGCCCGTCGCCTGGTGCTGATGCCGGCGCTCGCCGCCGCCACCGACATCGCTCTGGTGGCCCAGACCACGGGGCGCGCGATCACCGACGCGGCCTCCACCTTCTATGCCGCCGGGCGCTACTTCGCGGTGGACGACCTCATCACCCAGGCGCGCATGATCGCCACCACCGACTATTACGACCGCCTCGCCCTCGACCGCGCGCTGGGCGAAATCGAGACCTTCCTGCGCCGCGCCACGGTGGAAATGCTCGCCACCGGCGGTGCCGGCGAGGCGGCGGTGGACGCCTATGTCGCCGCGCGGCGCACCGAGGTGGAGCGCATGCGGGCGACGGTGAAGGACATCGCCGCCACTGGCCTCAGCCTCTCCAAGCTGACGCTGGCGGCGAGCCTTTTGTCCGACCTCGCGCGCGGCTGATCCTGCGCGGGCTGGCTTGGCGCAGACGAGGCCGGCGGGCGGTCAGCGTGCGGGCGCTCGGCGCCAGACCAGGGCGGCTGCCGGCGCGGCCACGGCGGCCGCAAACGGCACGACGCCCTGCGCCGTGCCGAGGGTCCACAATGTCCCGGCGCTGAACAGGCACCACAGCACCGGGACCGGCCACAAAGCGGCCCCGCCGCCGGCGATAAGCAGGACGCCCAACGTGCCGATGGCGGTGGGATCGGGCGCCAGCCCCGAACACCTCCGACTCCGCAATCGGACGCCCCGCCAGGGGCGCGAGCAGCGGATAGGCGGCGGCGAGCGCCACCAGCACCGCACCCACAGCCAGCCGCGGCGCAGGCGGTGGCAGCGTCTCCGAACCGCGCGCCGCCGGACCGCGCGCTGCGGCCAGGGCCAACAGCATGGCCTGCAGCGCGAACAGCGGCGCGACATAGAGCACCGCCCAGTTGATGACCCCGTAGAGGGTCCACAGGAACGCCCAGCCGACGAACGCCCACGCCACCGCGAGCATCGCCAGCGCGATCCGCACCCCCCGCGGCCGCAGGCACAGCAGCCCGGCTGCCAGCGCCAGCACCGGCCCGACGAGCGGCAGCGGCCACAGCGCGCCATTGTGAAGCGCGAACATGCGCCAGTAGACCCGGGGCGAGAACATCAGGAAGTCCTCGGGACTGTAGGTCCACCACTCGCCCATCACAGCGCCCGGATGTCCGCCGACATCCGCTCGCGCAGCGCCTGGTCGGGCAGCGGACCGGACGCGGCGGCGAGGTTCTCGCGCACATGGTCGACGCGGCTGGTGGCGGGGATGGCCGCCGTCACCGCCGGGTGGGCGAGGATGAATTTCAGCAGCGCCTGCGCCCAGCTGGTGGCGCCGATTTCGCTTGCCCATCCCGGCAGCGGCGCGCGGGCGAGCGCGCGGGTCAGCGCGCCCTGGCGGAACGGCCGGTTCACCAGCACGGCGATGCCCCGGTCGGCGGCGAGCGGCAGCAGGCGGGCCTCCGCTTCGCGGTCGAGGACATTGTAGGTGATCTGCACGAAGTCGAGCCGCTGCTCGCGCATGATGCGCTCCAGCTCGGCGTGGCGCCGGCCCTCGGACGTGGTGATGCCCACATAGCGCACCTGTCCGGCCGCCTTCATGGCCTGGAGCCGCGGCAGGTGGGTCTGCCAGTCCAGGAGATTGTGCACCTGGAGCAGGTCGAACCGCGGCACGCCCCAGAATGCCCGCGAGCGCTCGATCTGCGCCGCGCCCGCGCCGGCGCCGCTGGTCCAGACCTTCTCGGCCGAGAACAGGCGCTGCGGCTTCAGCCGCGCAAGGCCGTAGCCGATCACCGGCTGGGACGAGCCGTACATGGGCGAGGAATCGATGATGGTCCCGCCGGCGGCGAAGAAGGCCGACATCACGTCGGCGCACTCGCCGCGCAGGACGGGATCATCGCCGACATTGAAGGTGATCCAGGTCCCGAGCCCGATGGCTGGCACCGCCTCGCCGCTGGAGGGGATGGTCCGCGTCAGCGGCGCCGACGGCTGGGCGGCGGACGGCATCGGCAGCGCGGCGAGCGCCGCGCCGGGGGCGAGTTCCAGAAAGCGGCGGCGGGTCCATGGCATGGCGGCGGCGGTGTCCTTTCGCGCGTGCGAAAGTAACCGCCCCCGCTGCCGGAAGGTCAGCCCAGCCGCTTCACGCTTTGGTGTGCGGCGCCGCGGGTCCGAACGTCAGAGGCCCTCGAACAGGGCCGTCGAGAGGTAGCGCTCGGCGAAGGACGGGACGATGGCGACGATGGTCTTGCCGGCCATGTCGTCCCTGACCGCCACTTCGAGCGCCGCGGCAACCGCCGCGCCGGACGAGATGCCGCCGGGAATGCCCTCGTAGCGCGCCAGCGCGCGGGCGGTGTCGAAGGCGGTCTGGTTGCCGACCGTCACCACCTCGTCGATCACCGCGCGGTCGAGGACCTCCGGCACGAAGCCGGCGCCGATGCCCTGGATCTTGTGCGGCCCGGGCTGGCCGCCGGACAGGACCGGGCTGTCCTCCGGCTCCACCGCGATCATGCGCAGCGAAGGCTTGCGCGCCTTCAGCACCTGGCCGATGCCGGTGATGGTGCCGCCAGTGCCGACGCCGGAGACCACCGCGTCGACCTTGCCGTCGGTGTCGTTCCAGATCTCCTCCGCCGTGGTGCGGCGGTGGACATCCGGGTTCGCCTTGTTCTTGAACTGCTGCGGCATCGCCGCCTTGGGCAACTCGCGCAGCAATTGCTCGGCGCGCGAGACGGCGCCCTTCATGCCGAGGCTCGCCGGGGTGAGCACCAGCTCGGCGCCGAGCAGCGCCAGCATCTTGCGGCGCTCCACCGACATGCTCTCCGGCATCACCAGGATGAGGCGGTAGCCGCGCGAGGCGGCGACGAAGGCGAGCGCGATGCCGGTATTGCCGGAGGTCGGCTCCACCAGCACCGTGTCCTGGTCGATGGCGCCGGCCGCCTCCATGGCGTCGATCATGGCGACGCCGATGCGGTCCTTCACCGAGGCGATGGGGTTGAAGAATTCGAGCTTGGCGAGAATGTCGGCCTTGGCGCCGCGCAGCTGCGGCAGGCGCTTCAGGCGCACCAAAGGCGTGTTGCCGATGGTCTCGGTGATGGAGTCGTAGACCCGGCCCCGCCCGGGACGCGGCCCGGCGTTCGGGACGACTTTCACGGCGGCATCAGCCATGGGGTTTCTCCTGTTCTTGTGGTTCGGCACCGCGTGACGCGGCACCCGTCCTTCAGATGGCGAAGTCGATGCGATCGTTCTCGGAGCCGTGGCCGTTGCGGTCGGCGGCGCGGCAGAGGTCTTCCAGCGTCACCCCGTCGAGCGCGGCGTCGAAGGTCTCCTCGGCGGCCGCGACGGCGGGCTGCACCACCTCGATCACGAGGGGCGGCAGCACGATCTCGCGCTCCTCCTCGGCGCCTTCCGCCACCCGCACGATCTCGGCGACGGACACCCGGCGCCGCTCGCGGGCCAACTCGTAGCCGCCGCGCGGACCGCGCACGCCTTTTCAGGACGCCGGCATGGACCAGCGCCTGGAGCACCGGCTCCAGCCGCCGTGGCGGCAGGCCGTGGCGGGCGGCCAGCGCCTTGGCGGCCACGGGCGTGCCGCGGGCATGGACGGCGACATCCACCACGGCGGCGATGGCGAGAAGACTCTTGTCGGATAAACGCGGCATGGCACTGTGACTTGTTGCAAATTCAGGCGCCGCTTAGCCCGGTTGACCCAAAACCACCGACGCCACGTGCAGTTTGGCCCAAATCCCCGGATTCTTCCAGCATTATCTGCACGACCGGCGCCACCACCAACTGGGCGATGCGCATCCCCCGCTCGATCACGAACGCCGCTGGGCCGTGATTGACGAGGATCACCTTCACCTCGCCGCGATAGTCCGCATCCACCGTGCCGGGCGCGTTCAGGACCGTGACGCCGAACTTCAGCGCCAGGCCGGACCGCGGACGCACCTGCCCCTCGAAGCCGCGCGGCAGCGCCATGGCGAGCCCGGTCGGCACCGCCGCGAAGGCGCCGGGCGCCAGCACCAGCGGTGCATCGGCCGGCACGGCCGCGACGAGGTCGAGGCCGGCGGCATCGGCGCTCGCATAATGGGGCAGCGGCAGGTCCGCCCCGTGGGGCAGGCGCTGGAGAAGCACCACCGGTTCGCTCACCGTCCCGCCTCCCCAAGCGCGGCGGCGATGCGCGCCACGAGGCGGCGCGCCACCTCGGCCTTGGAGGCGGAGGGCCAGTCCTCCACCCCGTCGGCGGAGACGAGATGCACGGTGTTGAGGTCGCCGCCCATGATGCCGGTGGCCGGCGAGACGTCGTTGGCGACGATCCAGTCGCAGCCTTTCTTCTCGCGCTTGGCCTTGGCGTGGGCCACCACCTGCTCGGTCTCGGCGGCGAACCCGACCACAAGGCGGGGGCGCAGCGTGTGGTGCTGGGCGATGGAGGCGAGAATGTCCGGGTTCTCCACGAGGTGCAGCGTCGGGGCGCCAGCCCCGCCTTTCTTGATCTTCTGCTCGGCCGCGTCCGCCACCCGCCAGTCGGCGACGGCGGCGGCGAAAATGGCGCAATCGACCGGCAGGTTCTCCTCCACCGCCGCCATCATCTGCCGCGCGCTCTCCACATGCAGCGTGCGCACGCCCTGCGGGTCCGCCACCTCGGCGGGGCCGGAGACCAGAACCACCTCCGCCCCCGCGGCGCGGGCGGCGGCGGCGATGGCGTGCCCCTGCTTGCCGGACGAGCGATTGGCGATGAAGCGCACCGGGTCGATGGGCTCATGGGTCGGCCCGGAGGTGACGAGCACCCGCCGGCCCTTGAGAATCTGCTGCTGCGGGCTGAGCATTTCCTCGATGGCGCCGAGGATTTCCATCGGCTCGGCCATGCGGCCGGCGCCGAACTCGTCGCGCTCCGCCATGGCGCCCGAATTGGGGCCCACCGTGAGCACGCCGTCCTCCTTCAGCCGCGCCACGTTGCGCCGGGTCGCCGGGTGGCCCCACATGCGCGGGTTCATGGCGGGGGCGACGAGCACCGGCTTGTCGGTGGCGATGAGGGCGGTCGACGCGAGGTCGTCGGCGAAGCCGTTCGCCATCTTGGCGATCAGGTCCGCGGTGGCGGGCGCGACCACCACCAGGTCCGCCTCCCGCGACAGGCGGATGTGGCCGATGTCGTGCTCGGCGGTGAGGTCGAACAGGTCCGTGAACACCCGCTCGCCGGTGATGGCGCCCACCGACAGCGGCGTCACGAACTCCTGGGCGGCCTTGGTGAGGATGGCGCGCACCTTGGCGCCGCGCTCCTTCAGGCGCCGGATCAGCTCCAGGCACTTATAAGCGGCGATGCCGCCGCCGATGACGAGGAGGATGCGTTTTTCGGCGAGCATCGGGGCGTTTCCTGCCAGGGGTCGACGCGGGTGAGGCCGCTGGAAGAGAGATCGGCGACATGTCTCGTGGCCAGCATCTTGGGGTTCGCCAGGGTGATGGCCCCATCTGCATATCGGCCGGTGACATCGGCCGCCAGGATCTCTTTCGGACCGGGGCGGACGGCGAACTGACCGGCCTCAGGGTCGCAGACCGCTCTCCCGAAGTGATTGCGCTCCAATCACCCTAGGCCATCGGCTCATGATACGACACCCCCCTCGCGCGCCGCGAGAGGGTGGACGGCGCGGCCGTTGCCAGCGCTCGTCGGGGTAGATAAAGACCGCGCGGATGGGCACCCACACGTTGATGCCGCCCATCGCGGGACCGCATGTGGACGATGAAAACGCTCGGCTTTCGTTGCAGGCCGGGAGCAGGCGCCAGAGGCGATCAGGGATCGCCATCCGCGGGCGGGACCGCCGCGCCGCGGAACCCGGTGGCGAGCACGTAGAGTTCGGCCGAATCGGCGCGGCTCGCGGCGGGCTTGATGTGCTTCACCTGGGCGAAGTCGCGCTTCAGGTCGGCCAGCAGCGCCCCCTCCGTGCCGCCCTGGAACACCTTGGCGAGGAAGGCGCCGCCCGGGGCCAGCACCTTGCGGGCGAAGTCGGCGGCAAGTTCCACCAGCCCGACGATGCGCAGATGGTCGGTCTTCCTGTGTCCGGTGGTGTTGGCCGCCATGTCGGACAGGACGAGGTCGGCTGGCCCGTCCAGCAGCGCGAGCAGGCGTGCGGGGGCGTCGTCGGCGAGGAAGTCCATCTGCTGGAAGATCACGCCGGGGATGGGGTCGATCTCCAGCAGGTCGATGGCGACGATCTTGCCCTGGCCCTCTTCGAGGCCGATCTTCTTTGCCGCCACCTGGCTCCAGCCGCCGGGCGCGGCGCCGAGATCGACGATGCGCTGTCCGCGCTTCAAAAGCCGCGCCTTCTCGTCGATCTCGATCAGCTTGAACGCGGCGCGCGAGCGCCAGCCCTCGCGCTTGGCGCGGGCCACATAGGTCGTTGAGCTGGCGCTGGAGCCATTTCTGCGAGGAGGTGGTGCGGCTGCGGGCGTTCTTCACGCGCACCTTGAGCGGCCGTCCGTCCGGGCCGCGCGTCTCGCCGCTCACGAGCAGGGATCCGCCGGTGCGCCCTCGGCCTCCGGCCGGCCGTGGCGGCGCCAGACCCCGTCGGCGCGCATGAGCTGCACCAGCATGCCCTCGCGCAGCCCGCGATCGGCGACGCGCAGCCGTTCGGCCGGGAACATCTCGCGCACCGCCTCCATGATGGCGCAGCCGGCCAGCACCAGGTCCGCCCGCTGGGCGCCGATGCAGGGATTGGAGACGCGTTCCTCGAAGCTCATGCCCATCAGGCGGTCGACCACCTCAGCGATGTCGCTGGCGCCGAGCCAGGCGCCGTCCACGCGGGTGCGGTCGTAGCGCGACAGGCCGAGATGGATGCCGGCGACGGTGGTCACCGTGCCGGAGGTGCCGATCAGATGCATGCGGTTGGGGGCGCGCACGCCCCAGCTCTGGCGCACGCCCTCCAGCATGGCGCAGACCTCGTCCACCATGGCGCGGAACATCTCGCAGGAGACGCTAACGCCCCCATGGCGCTCGGACAGCGAGACCACGCCCACCGGCAGCGACACCCAGGAGCGGATGCGCGCGCGGGGCGGGCCGTCGTCGCCCGCCGAGCGCCGGCTCAGCCACACCACCTCGGTGGAGCCGCCGCCGATGTCGAACAGCACCGCGCCGTCGCAATGGGGGTCCACCAGCGGGGCGCAGCCGGCGGCGGCGAGCCCCGCCCTCGGTGCGCCGGTCCACCACCTCCAGCCTCAGGCCGGTGCGGGCCTCGACACGGTCGAGGAATTCGTCGCCCGTTCTCGGCGGCCCGGCAGGCCTCGGTGGCGATGATGCGGGCGCCGGGCGACGCCGCGCGCCACCATCTTGCCGGCGCAGACGTCGAGCGCGGCGACGGCGCCGCCTCCATGGCGGCCGGGCTGAGGCGGCGGGTGCTGGAGAGGCCTTCGCCAAGCCGCACGATGCGCGAGAACGCATCCACCACGCGGAAGCTGCGCGGGGTGGGGCGCGCCACCAGGAGGCGGCAATTGTTGGTGCCGAGGTCGATGGCCGCATAGGGGCCCGCCGGCGCGGCCGAGCGGGCCGGCTCGGTGCGGGGTGAATCGAGGCGGGGTGAACTGTTGCGGGATGAATCGATGCGGGATGCATCGGCGCGCATCGCGGCGGGCCGTGCGCCTTCGCTCATGCGGCCGCGCTCGTCGGGCGCCTGCCCGCGATCGATGCGACCGCTCTCATCAAGCCCGCGCTCCGCTGGAGCGCGATCCCGGCCGAACCCCTCGCGGCAAGACGGCTCCGGCCCCCCGAGGGATCCGTGCGCCTCGTCCTTCATTCTCGTCCCCTTGCCACGGCTGCCGTTGCTGCCAGTCCGGCGCAGCGGTGCCGCTTGCGTTGGGAGCAGTCTAACAGCCTGTGGCGGCGGCGCAACGTCGCGGGGAAAAAGGGGCCGGATCAGCGCGAACCGCCATTGGCGCCGCCGTCGCGCCGCACCGGGTCGCGCCTGCCGTGTTCGCGCCTCAGCCGAGCGCCAGGCGATAGGTCTGCGGAAACGGCGTGCCGCCCATGTCCACCGGGCCGAGGGGGCGGGCGCCGGGGCGCTTCAGCACGCACTTCACGATTTCCGGGATCATGGCCGCGCCCACATAGCGCCCGAGGCACTCGTGGTGCCCGAAGCCGAAGTGCAGGTAAGAGTGGCTTGCGCGGTCCGGGCGGAAGGCCTCGGGCTCCTCTACGAAGTCCGGGTCGAACATGGCGGAAAGGCTCAAAGGCAGCACGCTCGTGCCCTTGCCGATCACCTTCTCGCGCGGCGTGCTTTTGGCGATCGTCACGGTCTCGACCGCATGGCGGAACATGAAGGCGACGATGGGCGAGAAGCGCAGCGCCTCCCACACATAGCCGGCCACCAGGGCGTCGTCGTCCGCCTGCGCCGCAGCGCGGGCGCCGGCGAGCGCGTCCGGCCGTGCGAACAGCTCGGCGAGCGCGTTCACCACCGCCTCTGCCGTGGTCTCGATGGCGCCGATCAGCAGCCCGCCCACATTGATGACCACCCGGTCCATGCCGAAATGGTCCGCCGCCGGCAGGTTCAAGGAGAGGATGCGGGTGAGCATGTCGTCGGGCGCGGTGCCGGCTTTGATCTCGGCGAGGCGGGCCGGGATGAGCGCCGCGAACAGCGCCCGGAGCTTCACGCGCGCGTCCTCCGCCGCCTGGTGGATGGCATCGGCGTCGGGGCGCCCGTCGAAGGGCAGGTTGTTGAACTGGTCCATCTGGTTGGCATAGGACCAGTCGAGCAGGTCCTGGTCCGGCCCCTTGATGCCGAAATAGCGCTGGACGATGCGCATGGGCACGAAGCGGGCGAGCTGGGACACCACCTCGATCTCGCAGCCCGCCGCCTCCAGCGCGGCGTCCGCCACCTCGCGGACCATCTCCCGCACCCGCGGCAGGTCGCCCCAGGCGAGGATCGAGCGCATCACCGCCTTGTCGCGGTAATTGATCTCGGTCTCGTCGAGCGCGAGCATGAACTCGCCCATCTTCGGCTTGTAGAGGTCCACCGTGAACACGCGCGGCATGGAGAGCACCTCCATCACGTCCGCGCGCCGGGCGATCAGCGTCACCTCGCAGGTCTCGTAGATGGGGGCGTGGGCGCGCAGCTCGGCGAAGAAGGCGCGCGGCTCGCTGGCGATCAGGTCCCGGGCGAGCGGCCAGCGCCCGCTGGGCGGCAGGGCGGCGAGCCGGTCGAGAAAAGGCGTCTGCGTCATCTTGGGCGTCACGGCGGCCTCGGCGAACGCGGTCATCGCGGTCCCTCCAGGATCTTGAGATATTCGATGATGGCGTACCGGTCCTGCGGCTTCAGCCGCGGCTCCGGGAACGGGTGGCCGGCATTGGAATTGCCCGGCAGCGTCGTGTCGAAGCGGAACGCCTTCGCCTTCTCGGCGGCACTCAGCGCGTCATCGGCTGAAACGAAACCGAGCTTCTTCGCGTCGTAGCGCGTCGCGCCCACATAGAAGGCCTTGGGCCGCTCCTCCTCGGGCGAGAGCAGATCGTAGACGGTCGGCACCGAGCCGTTGTGCAGGAACGGGCCGGTTGCCCAGATGCCGGCCAGCGGGCCCGCCTTGTAGGCGAGCGGCGCGCTCCAGCCCGCCTGCGGCTTGTCGGAGCCGGGGGCGAAGCGCCAGCCGTAATAGGCCTTGCGCGCGTCGCCGGTGATGCCGCGGGCGCGCAGGTCGTTCTCCACCATGGCATTGACGGTGAGCAGCAGGATGCCGGCCCGCCGGCACCCCGCGGCGCGCCGCCGAAGGCGGGGGCGAGCACGCCGGTCTCGGCGGTGCGGCCGGCGAAGTTGGTGAGCATCTTCGCGTCGGTCTTCACCACCTCCTGCGGCACCATGGTGACCGCGAGCCAGCGCCGGCCGCCCTCGGTCTCCTGTGGGTCGGTCAGGCGATAGTCCGGGCCGCCGTGGCAGCCGGTGCAGTGGGTCTTGAACAGTTCCGCGCCGGTCGCCGCGAGCATGGGGTCGACCGGGCCGAGCAGGTTCTGCGGGAAGGGCGGCGGCTTCAGCGTCGCCACCCAGTCCTCCAGCTGCTTCAGATTGTCGATCAGCGCCGCCGACGAGAAGGCCGCGACGTTGCCACCCGCGAGGTTGGCGTGGCCGAAGACGCCCAGCACCTCGCCCAGATTGCGGCCGATCGGATTGCCGGCGACGCCGTTCCACTGCACGTAACGCTGGGCCGGCGTGGTCCACAGGAAGGGATAGCTCACCGGCGCGTCGGGGATGCGGAAATTGGCGTCCTGATGCAGCGCCTCGGCCGCCACCGCATTGAGGATGTGGCCGAATGCGTCGAGCCGCCCGCGGCCGTAGGGATGGGGCGTGAAGGCCGCGGCCTCGATGCGCCTGAGCTCGGTGGCCGTGGCTTCCAGCAAGGGGCGCACCGCCCTCGGTTCCTGATCTGGCTGCGGTTTCAGCCGCGCGGCGAAGCGGGCGAACTTTGCGGGGTCGGCGAGCGTCGCGTCGAGCGCCTTGGAAAGGCGCGTCATCAGCATCTGGAAATCGCCCAGCGCCGCGCCGCCGTCGATCCACACCCGCGCGCCGGCAAGCGTCACCTCGCCGGTGTGGCAGGCGGCGCAGGTGAGGCCCACCATGCGGGGCCGGCCGGCCCGCCGGGCGCGGGATCCTTCGCGAAGCCCACCGGCAGCCGGTCGGGATTGCGCGCCGAGGCGGCCGGTGCCGGCAGGAAGCCCATGGCGGCGATGTGGGCCTCGTCGAGGAACAGGGCCTGCGTGTCCGGCTGCTCCAGCGCCAGCAGGAAGGCGTAGGGCATCAGCCGCGAGCCCTGCGGCGTGTAGTAGAACGCCTCGCGCATCTCCCCCGACCAGCCCTGGTCGAGGAAGGTCGGCGGCAGGAGCGCCGTCTGCTCGTCCGGCGGCTGGGGCGCCGGCTGCGGCGCCGGCCGCGTGAGAAAAAGCTCGGCGCCCGCCACCAGGCGCGACGAAACAGGATGACGGCGATCACGCCGAAGATCCGCCTGGCCATTTTCGTTCGTCCCCCCCAAAGCGCGCCGGGCGCGCCTGACCCCCATTCCGTCCGGAGCCCGCGCGACGGGCGTCTCCCCCTTCCGTGCGTCGCTGCCCGAGCACCGCTTGGCCCGCCGCGGCCGAAGGCGCGGCGGGCGGCCCGGCTCGCTCAGGCGAGCGTCAGATCGAGGCTTTCGCGCAGGCGCGCCACCAGTTCGCCCTGGCGCCGGGTGTCGGTCTTCTCGTAGAGCGCCTTGAGCTGGCTGCGCACGGTGGACAGGGCGACGCCGCGCTGCTCGGCGAAGTCGGCAAGCGAGGCGCCCACGCAGCGCCGCCGCCACGCGCCGCCTCGGCGGGCGTGAGCTGGAAGGTGGTGGCGAGGCGGCGCGCCGCATCCGCTGCGCCGCGGCCGGGCGCGCGTACCACCACGGCGATCTGCGAGCGCAAGGTGAGGTTCACCTTGCCCTGCATCTGCGGCAGGGGATGCAGCGAGACCCGGTAGGGCGCCTCGTCCGGGTCCGCGCGTTCCACCTCCAGATGGTCGGCGTGGGGCAGTTCCGCCTCGGCCCGGCGCGCGGCGAGCGCCTGGGCCACCGATTGTGCCAGCTGGCGGGTGGCGCGGGCATCGCGCAGGACCAGCTTGCCGGAGCGGATGGCGATCTCGCCGCCCTTCAGCATGGCCTCGCCCGCCTTGTTCACGTGGGCGATGCGCAGGTCCGCGTCGGCGAGGAAGATGCCGGCATCGACGATGTCCAGCGCGGCGCCGATGTCGTCCACTTTCGCCTTGGCCTCGTCGAGGATGGCGTAATATTCGAACGCCCGCCGCAAATGCGGCACCACGAGGCCGAGCTTCTGCTTCTCCGGCGCCCCGAACGGCCCCTTG
Organism: Xanthobacter sp. BG11Y11_SDJG; assembly: GCF_057364445.1. Taxonomy (NCBI): domain Bacteria; kingdom Pseudomonadati; phylum Pseudomonadota; class Alphaproteobacteria; order Hyphomicrobiales; family Xanthobacteraceae; genus Xanthobacter; species Xanthobacter sp. BG11Y11_SDJG. The sequence goes on along the minus strand of NZ_JBNFNU010000023.1, from coordinate 1,249 downwards.
GCCCGCCCGCGCATGGCGCAGACGGTGGCCATCACGTCCCCCTCCTGCGCGAAGTAGGAGACGAGCGAATGCTCGATGTCCATGGGCTCCACCACCTCGCGGAACAGCGCCGAGGCGCGGAACTGGTCGGCGTCCACCCCGTCCTCGCCGCAGATCACGCGGCCGGGATTGGACAGGATGTAGGACAGACGCGGGTCCTCGGTCGCGTGGCGATAGAGGAAGGTGCGGTAGGCTAGGTGATCGTAGCCCCACACGCGCCAGGTGGGCTTGCGCTGCTGCTTCAGGCTGTACACCGCCAGCTGGCCGACCCGCCCGTCGACGAAGCGCGTGACGCCCTCCAGCAGGATGCCCCATTGGCCGGGATCCACGCTGTATTCGTACACGTCGTTGAGAAGTCGGGAATATTCGTCGAGATCGCTCATGACCGCCCCTTGCTGGCGCGCTCCGGAGCCCGCTCTCCGCAACGCTTCATGGTCGAACGCACATCTAACTCTATCTAGGGATGCGAAATCGTCCGCCGATCGCTGCGCAACCGGACGGGCGCGAGGCAATGGGCCGACGGAGGATGCCGCCTGGGACCCCATCGCGCAACGGTCGCAGGGTGGCGCCCCGCCGAAACCCGGTCATCCCCCATATGCATGATGCCGCCGCGGCGTCTGCCGTGCTCGCTTGGCCGGGCCGCGCGATGGCGCCCGTTTCACGGTGGAGCCCCCCGGCGGAGACGGCGATGACGGTGACGACGAGGCGGGAGACCATGGACCGCGAGCCCCTGCGGCCGACCATCAAGGACACCATCGGCGAGCGCGTGCGCTCGCTTGCGCTGGAGGCCGGCGCGCGGCCGCGCGAGCAGGGATTCTCCCGCCTGTTCCCGCAGCTGACCGCGCCGAGCCACCGTCTGCCCGAAGGCCCGCGCACGCTCGATGCACTGCTGGACCTCGCCGAATGCATGGCGGAAGGAGAGGTGATCCACCGCGAGCCGCGGCGCAAGTGCGCGGGCGACGGCGACCTGCCCGCCGCCTACACCTACCTTGCGGAATTCGTGCTCAACGACCTCGTCTGGCAGCGCCGGTCCGCTGCGCCGCCGGCGCGCCCGTCCGAAACCGCGCCCCTGGAAAGCCTGGACCTTCTCGTGAACCGGCGGGCGGGCGTTCTGGAGCTCGAAAGCATCTATGACGCCCCGCGCGACCCGCAGGACGTGCGGCGCATGCTGCTGGGCCGGGTGGCGGCCGGCGCGGCCGGGCACGCGCGG
>NZ_JBNFNU010000022.1:0-24035 GCF_057364445.1 Xanthobacter sp. BG11Y11_SDJG | reverse complement strand
AGGCCTGCGGGCCGAGGCCAGGCGCGCGCCGAGGCGCGCCGCGCAAAAGGCCGTGGAGCGGCACGGCCTCTCCTTCTTCGGAGACCTGAAAATACCCTGCCGACTTCAAGCACTTCGCCTATGTGAACCCGGATGCGCCGAAGGGTGGGCCGTTCTCCCAGATCGGCTCCACCTTCATGTACAACCAGGCGCCCAACACCTTCGACACGCTGAACCCCTACAACCAGCGCGGCAACGGCGCCCAGGGCATCGAGCTGATCTATGACAGCCTGCTCACCGCCGCCGGCGACGAGAAGAGCGCCATGTATGCGCGCCTCGCCTCCGCCGTGGTGATCGAGGACGACGGGCTGACCTACCGCTTCCGCCTGAACCCCAAGGCGCGCTTCCACGACGGCGCGCCGCTCACCGCGGACGACGTGGTGGCCACCTTCGCCGCCATGAAGGCGGACGCTTACGAGACCATCCGCATGGCGCTGCGCGACGTGACCGCCGTGGAAGCGGACGGCCCGCACACGGTGGTGATGCGGTTCAAGGCCGGGCGGGCGCGCGACGTGCCGCTCACCGCGGCGGGCCTGCCGATCTTCTCGAAGGCCTATCTCGCCACCCATCCGTTCAACCAGTCCTCGCTCGATCTGCCGCTCGGCTCCGGACCCTACCGCATGGCGCGCTTCGAGCAGGGCCGGTTCCTGGAATATGAGCGCGTCGCCGACTATTGGGGCCGCGATCTGCCGGCCATGCGCGGGCGCTACAATTTCGGCACCGTGCGCTACGAATATTTCCGCGACCGCAATGCCGGCATGGAAGGCTTCAAGGCCCGCGCCTACCTGTTCCGCGAGGAGTTCACCGCCCGCGAATGGGCCACCGCCTACGACTTCCCCGCCGTGCGCGAGGGCAAGGTGAAGGTGGAGACCGTGCCCGACGACACTTTCTCGGGCGTGCAGGGCTGGTTCCTCAACACGCGCCGCACCAAGTTCCACGACCGCCGGGTGCGCGAGGCCGTGAACCTGCTGTTCGACTTCGAGTGGACCGGCAAGAACGTGATGTACGACGCCTACAAGCGCACGGTCTCCTACTTCCAGAACTCGCCAATGATGGCGCAGGGCCTGCCGTCGCCTGCCGAGCTCAAGCTGCTGGAGCCGTTCCGCGACAAGGTGCCGGAGGAGGTGTTCGGCGAGCCGTGGGTGCCGCCGGTCTCCGACGGCTCGGGCGAGGACCGCAACCTGCGCCGCCAGGCCGCCCAGCTTCTGAAGGAGGCGGGCTACACCATCCAGCAGGGTCGCCTGGTGGACCAGAAGGGCGAGGTGCTCGCCATCGAGTTCCTCGACAATGAGGGCGCCATGGAGCGCCACCACGCCCGCTTCATCGCCCATCTGAAGAAGGCCGGCATCGAGGCCACCTACCGCGTGGTGGATGCGGCGCAGTACCAGCTCAGGCTCCAGAATTTCGACTTCGACGTGGTGGTGAAGCGCTATTCCATGGCGCCCTATCCCGGCGACGAGCTGCGCGCCTACTTCTCCACCGAGGCGGCCCGCGCCCGCGGCTCCTACAACCTCGCCGGCATCGCCGACCCGGTGGTGGACGCGCTCATCTCGCGCGCGCTGGCGGCGGAGAATGCGGAGGACCTCGTCGTTACCTGCCGCTGTCTCGACCGGGTGCTGCGCTCGGGCCGCTACTGGATCCCGCAATGGCATTCGGCGGTCCACCGCATCGCCTTCTGGGATGTGTTCGAGCGCCCGCCGACAAAGCCCAAGTTCGAGCGCGGGTTCTTGGACACCTGGTGGAGCCGCACGCCGGACGCGAAGGCCGGATAGCGCCGCGCAGGCGTGGCGCGGAAACGGTTGACGCCGGCTTCGGCCCCGGCCACCGTCGGGCAACGGATCGGGAGAGGGAATGCTCGCTTACATCATCCGCCGCATCGCGCTCATGGTGCCGACCATCCTCGGCATCATGCTGGTCTCCTTCGTGGTGGTGCAGTTCGCGCCCGGCGGACCGGTGGAGCGGGTCATCGCCCAGCTCACCGGCGACGACGTCTCCGCCACCCAGCGCGTGTCCGGCGGCGGCGGCGACTTCGCCGGTCGCACCGCCGCGCCGGGGGCGGGGGCGTCGGACGCGCTCTCCTCCAAGTATCGCGGCGCCCAGGGGCTCGACCCGGCCTTCATCAAGGAACTGGAGGCGCAGTTCGGCTTCGACAAGCCGGCCCACGAACGCTTCCTGAAGATGATCACCAGCTACGCGACCTTCGACTTCGGCCGCTCCTATTTCCGCGACATCTCGGTGATCGACCTCATCATCGAGAAGCTGCCGGTCTCGATTTCCCTCGGCCTGTGGATGACGCTCATCACCTATGCCATCTCCATCCCGCTGGGCATCGCCAAGGCCATGCGGGACGGCTCGCGCTTCGACGTGTGGACCTCGGCGATCGTGATCGTGGGCTATGCCATTCCGTCCTTCCTGTTCGCCATCCTGCTGATCGTTCTGTTCGCCGGCGGCTCCTTCTTCGACCTGTTCCCGCTCAGGGGACTCACCTCGGAGAATTTCTGGCAGATGAGCTGGCCCGAGCGCATCGCCGACTATCTGTGGCATCTGGCGCTGCCGCTGATCTCCATGGCCACCGGCGCGTTCGCCACCATGACGCTGCTCACCAAGAACTCGTTCATGGAGGAGATCCGCAAGCAGTACGTCATGACGGCGCGCATGAAGGGGCTTTCGGAACGGCGCGTGCTCTACGGCCACGTCTTCCGCAACGCCATGCTGATCGTGATTGCCGGCTTTCCGGCCGCCTTCGTGTCCGCCTTCTTCGCCGGCGCGCTCCTGATCGAGACCATCTTCTCGCTCGACGGGCTCGGCTTGCTCGGCTTCGAGAGCGTGCTCAACCGCGACTATCCCGTGGTGTTCGCCACGCTCTACATGTTCTCGCTCGCCGGCCTTGTGGTGGGGCTGCTCTCCGACCTCACCTACATGCTGGTGGACCCGCGCATCGACTTCGAGACGCGGGAGGCCTGACATGGACGCCGTGCCCGTCCTCCAGCCGAGAGCCACCGACATTCCCGCCGCGCGCAGACCAGCCCACGGGGCGCTGCAGCCGCGGCGCGCAGCAGCGCCGCGCGGCGCTTCACGCTGTCGCCGCTCAACCGGCGCCGGCTCGCCATCTTCCGCCATTCAGGACGGGGCTACTGGTCGTTCGTCATCTTCATGGTGCTGTTCGTGGCCAGCCTGTTCGCGGAATTCATCGCCAACGACAAGCCGATCCTCGTCTCCTATGACGGCGCCTATTACTTCCCGGTGGTGGCGTCCTATCCGGAGACCGCCTTCGGCGGCGACTTCGAGACCGAGGCCGACTATCGCGACCCCTACCTGAAGAAGCTGATCGCCGAGAAGGACGGCTGGATGGTCTGGCCGCCCATCCGCTATTCCTATTCCACGCACAATCTCGACCTTCCCACCCCCGCCCCCTCCCCGCCCACCTGGATGCTCACCGAGGAGCAGTGCAAGGCGGTGGCACAGAAGAAGGGTGTGGACGGCTGCGCGGGACTGGAATGGAACTGGCTCGGCACCGACGACCAGGGCCGGGACGTTGTGGCGCGGCTGATCTACGGCTTCCGCATCTCGGTGCTGTTCGGCCTCGCGCTCACCATCGTGTCGTCGGTGATCGGCGTCACGGCGGGGGCAGTGCAGGGCTATTTCGGCGGCTGGGTGGACCTGATCTTCCAGCGGGTGATCGAGATCTGGACCGCCATCCCCTCGCTCTATCTCCTGCTCATCATCTCCTCGGTGCTGGTGCCGGGCTTCTGGGTGCTGCTCGGCATCCTGCTCCTGTTCTCCTGGGTGTCGCTGGTGGGTCTCGTGCGCGCCGAATTCCTGCGCGTGCGCAATTTCGAATATGTGCAGGCGGCCCGGGCGCTCGGCGTGTCGAACCTCACCATCATGACGCGGCACCTCCTGCCCAACGCCATGGTGGCGACGCTGACCATGCTGCCCTTCATCCTCTCCTCGTCGGTGATGACGCTGACGGCGCTCGACTTCCTCGGCTTCGGCCTGCCGCCGGGCTCGCCCTCGCTGGGCGAATTGCTCTCGCAGGGAAAGAACAACATCCAGGCCCCCTGGCTCGGCCTCGCAGGCTTCTTCACCGTGGCGATCATGCTGAGCCTGCTGATCTTCATCGGCGAAGCGGTGCGCGACGCCTTCGACCCGCGCAAGACCTTCGGGTGAGGACGGGGTGTGGTAGGATGGGCGCGGAGGCGAAAGCCATGAACAAGATCGTGCGCGAGCATTATCCGGTGGAGAGGCTGCCCGAGGATTTGCGGCAGGGGCTGCCGCATGTCGACACAGTAACCGTCTCCTTGGAAGCCGAACCCGAGGTGATGGCCCTGAAGCTTCCGCATGCTCGCACGGCGCATTTCTCCCAGTGGAAGGAATTGCGGCGCTCTCAGTTTGCATCGACTGAGGAGATCGTCGCTCACGTCCGAGCGCTTCGCGACGAATGGGATCGGCGCTGATGGCTCCTCGCGCCTATCTCGACGCGAACGTGTTCATCGCGGCGCTTGAGCATGTGGGCGCGCATTCAGATCACGCTTGGTGGGTTCTCTCTGCCATCGAGGATGGCGAGGTCGAAGGCGTCACGAGCGAGATCACACTTGCGGAAATCCTCGTGAAACCGATGGAGCGACGTGATGAAGGTGTGATCACTGCATACCAGTCCATGATTTCGAGCGTTCCCGGTTTCATGGTTCCGAGCGTCGATCGGGCGATCTTGATCGATGCCGCCCGGCTGCGCACAACGCAACGGGCATTGAAGCTGCCTGACGCGGTCCATGTGGCGACCGCTTTGGCGTTCGGCTGTACGCACTTCATCTCAGACGATGATCGGCTCTCGGTCCCTGAAGGGATCGTCCGCTTGCCCGTCTCTCCATTCACGATCGACGACCTTCTGAAACCTGAATGACCTCCCCCCTCCTCTCCGTCCGCAACCTCTCCGTCGCCTTCCGCCGTGCCGACGCGCCGGCGGGCGCGCTTGCGGTAAGGGGCGTGTCCTTCGAGCTGGCCAAGGGCGAGACGCTGGCGCTGGTGGGGGAGAGCGGCTCCGGCAAATCGGTCACCGCGCTGTCGATCCTGAAGCTCCTGCCCTATCCGGCCGCCAGCCATCCCACAGGCGAGATCCTGTTCAAGGGGCGCGACCTGCTCACCGTCTCCGAGCGCGAGCTGCGCGGCGTGCGCGGCAACGACGTCACCATGGTCTTCCAGGAGCCCATGAGCTCGCTCAACCCGCTGCACACCATCGAGCAGCAGGTGGGCGAGATGCTCATCCTGCATCGCGGCATGAGCGCCAAGGCGGCGCGCGCGCGCACGCTGGAGCTATTGGCCGAGGTGGGCATTCCCGATCCCGAGAGCCGCCTCTCGGCCTATCCGCACCAGCTCTCCGGCGGCCAGCGCCAGCGCGTGATGATCGCCATGGCGCTTGCCAACGAGCCGGACCTCCTGATCGCCGACGAGCCCACCACCGCCCTCGACGTCACCGTGCAGGCGCAGATCCTCAAGCTGCTGAAGGATTTGCAGGCGCGGCTCGGCATGGCCATGCTGTTCATCACCCACGACCTCGGCATCGTGCGCAAGATCGCCGACCGGGTGTGCGTGATGCAGAAGGGCGAGATCGTCGAGCAGGGCGGCGCGGAAGAGACCTTCCTGCACCCCCAGCATGCCTACACGAAGGCGCTGCTGAAGGCCGAACCGAAGCCCGACCCCGCGCCCGCCGCGCCCGATGCGCCGGTGGTGGTGGAGACCACGGATCTCAAGGTCCATTTCCCCATCAAGCGCGGCGTGCTGCGCCGCACCGTTGGGCACGTGAAGGCGGTGGACGGCGTGTCGGTCGCCATCCGCAAGGGCGAGACGCTGGGCGTGGTGGGCGAATCAGGCTCCGGCAAGACCACGCTCGGCCTCGCTTTGCTGCGCCTCATCTCCTCGAAGGGGCCGGTGGCCTTCCTCGGCCGGCGCATCGACGGGCTCGGCTTCAAGCAGTTGCGCCCGCTGCGCGCCGAAATGCAGATCGTGTTCCAGGACCCCTATGGCGCTCTTTCGCCGCGCATGTCGGTGGCCGACATTGTCGGCGAAGGGCTGCTGGTGCACCAGAAGCACCTGTCGGAGGACGAGCGCGAGGCGCGCGTCGTCGCCGCGCTCGCCGACGTCGGGCTCGATCCGGAAAGCCGCCACCGCTACCCGCACGAATTCTCCGGCGGCCAGCGCCAGCGCATCTCCATCGCCCGCGCCATGGCGCTGGAGCCCGCCTTCGTGGTGCTGGACGAGCCCACCAGCGCGCTCGACATGATCGTCCAGGCGCAGATCGTCGACCTCCTGCGCGCGCTCCAGAAGAAGCGCGACCTCACCTACATGTTCATCTCGCACGATCTGCGCGTGGTCTCGGCGCTGGCGAGCAACATTCTCGTCATGCGCGGCGGCCAGGTGGTGGAGCAGGGCCCGGCGCATGACGTCTTCAGCAATCCGAAGGAGGCCTACACCCAGGCCCTGTTCGCAGCCGCATTTTCGCTGGAGAGTTCGCAGTCAGGCGTGGTGAATCAATGAGCCTCCGCATGCCAGGTGGCGGCATTCCGGCAGACAGAGCGGCCAATGTCGAGGTGAGCACTCCCGCCTCGCTTGCCGATGCCTTCCGCCCTTATGAGCGCTATCAGGTGGTCTTGCGCCACGATGACGGCAGCGCCTTCTCTCAGACGCGGGACGTCCTGCGCGGCGGGCCGGTTGTGGGCGTTCTCGCCTTTGATCCCGACCGCGATCTCCTGGTCCTGATCCGCCAGTTCCGCCTCCCGGCGCACCTCGCAACGGGACGCGGCGAGTTGGTGGAGATCGTCGCAGGCCGGGTGGAGGCGGGCGAGGATGCGGCCACGGCGGCCATGCGCGAATGCGTGGAGGAGATCGGCATCGCGCCGCGCGCCTTGATTCCCATGCTGTCCTTCCTGCCGACGCCGGGGATCACCGACGAAGCGGCGCAGTTCTTTCTCGGCCTGGTGGACAGCGCCCGCCTGCCCGCGCGCGCCGGCGCGGCAGACGAAGTGGAGGTCACGCATCCCTTCACGGCGACCATCGACGATGCCCTCGCCGCACTCGACGGCAGCCGGTGCGCCAACGGCTATCTCATCATCGCTTTGCAGTGGCTGGCGCTGAACCGCGCGCGCCTGCGGCAGATGGTGGCCGGCGCGTCGCCGGCCTGAGCGCGCGTCAGCCCGGCGGCCGCGTGAAGTGGCCGAGATCGAACGCCGCCACATCGTCGAGCAGCGCGACGAACGCGGCGGCGCCGAACGCCGCCGCGGCTTCGCCCTTCGCCGCCGTGGCGCCGCGGGCGTCGCCCATGGCGCCGCTCGGGTGCAGGTCCTCGCTCATCCAGCCGAAGCCGATGGGATGGTTGGCCCGCAACTGGCCGAAGCGGGCCTCCATCTGTCGGCTGAAGGGGGAGAAGTCGGCCGCCGCGCCCATGTCCACGAGATCGGGGCGGAAGGCGAGCATCAGCGAGGTCTCGATGTCGCCGCCATGGATGCCGTGCGCACGCTCGTCCTCGGCGAACAGGCCGGGCGGGTAGCCGAAACGGTGCATGGACGCCATCACCGCCAGCATGGCGTGGCGCGCGCGCAGCTTGCGGGCGAGGAGGTCCATCACCGGCACGTTGCCGCCATGGGTGTTGAGGATGACCAGGCGCCGGATGCCGGCGGCGGCGACGCAGTCGCCGATCTCCAGCCAGGCGGCGAGCGCCGCCTCCGGCGTCAGCGAGAGCGTGCCGGGGAAGGACAGGTGCTCGTCCGATTTTCCCACCGCCTGGATCGGCAGCGCCAGCACCGTGAGAGCGGCGGGGACCCGCGGCGCGATGCGTGCCAGATAGCCCTCGCAGATGAGAAGGTCGGTGCCGAGCGGCAGATGCGGCCCATGCTGCTCCACCGCCGCCACCGGCAGCACCGCGATCGGGTCGCGTCCGGCGAGCTGGCCGAGGCGCGGCGAGGTCAGATCCTGCCAGCGGGCGAACACGCTTTCTCCTCCAAAGATCAGCGGTCGGGGCGGCCCGGCCCGCGCCGCCACGATATGCTATAAGTCCGAAGCCACCGATAGATGGCTTCGAGGACGACGGTTCAGGCCGGCACGGACCTTCGCAAAATTGTAAGCCGGCGCGTGGATAAGTAGCGCGCGGCGGGCAGCGGGCGGCGGATGGCGCCGTTTGCGAGCTTGCGCGGGGGCGGGGCGCGCCGGGGTCTTTGGACCCGGGCACGCCGCCAGGGGGGCAGGTATGAAAGACCCGTTCGCGAAGACCATCGGCTATCGGCTGAACCACACTGCTCGGCTGCAAAAGGCCCTTTCGGCGCGCCTGCTCGCGGATCTCGGCCTGTTTCCCGGCCAGGAGGCGGTGCTGAAGCTGCTCACCGAGGAGGACGGACGCACCATGGCGATCTCGCCGCAGCGCTGCGCGTGCGCCCGCCCACCGCGTCCAAGACCATCGCCCGCCTCACCACCCAGGGCCTCGTCGAACGCCGCGCCACCGACGGCGACGGCCGTCTGGTGCGCGTCTTCCTCACCGATGCGGGCCGCGACCGCGGCGGCGCCATCGACGGCGTGTGGGAGACGCTGGAAGGCGAGATGGTGGCCGGCCTCGACCACAAGGAAAAGAAGCGCCTGCGCAAGCTCTTGCGCAAGGTGGAAAAGAATCTCGCCTTGCGCCTCGGCGCCGATGGCGGCGTGGACGACGAGGCGGAGCCGGGCGACGAGGACGACGACGTCTGATCCGCCCCCGGCCGCCGGCGCGCGGCGCGGCGCCGGGCTGCGCGCCGCGCGCATATGCTCACCTGACCCGCATGCGCCGATAGCGCTTTTTTCTGGCGCAGCGGCGCGCTATGGCTATTTCAATCGATTAAAGCGCGCCGACAAGGCCGCGACTGACCTGCGGGCAAAAGGGAGGGGGAGTAATGTCCAACGCCATCGATCTTCAGGGGCGCACCGCCATCGTCACCGGCGGCGCGCAGGGCATCGGCCGCGCGGTGGTGGAGCGCTTCGTCGCCTCCGGCGCGAAGGTGGTGATCTTCGACCGCGATGCCCCGCTCGCCGCCAGCACCGCCGACGCCATCGGCCGCGACACGGTGACGCCGGTCACGGTGGACGTGACCAGCCTCGCCGACGTGGAGCGGGCTGTGGCCGAAGCGCTGGCGGCGCTCGGACGCATCGACATCCTGGTCAACAATGCCGGCATCGCCGGGCCGAACCACACCGTGTGGGACTATCCCGAGGCGGCGTGGCGGCAGGTGATGGCGATCAATCTCGACGGCCCGTTCTTCTGCTGCCGTACGGTGGCGCCGCACATGATCGCGCAGAATTACGGGCGCATCGTCAATGTCGCCTCCATCGCCGGCAAGGAGGGCAACCCTAACGCCTCGGCCTATTCGGCCTCGAAGGCGGGCGTGATCGCCCTCACCAAGTCGCTGGGCAAGGAGCTGGCCGGCTACGACATCGCCGTCAATTGCGTGACGCCGGCGGCGGCGCGCACGGCCATCTTCGACCAGATGAGCCAGCAGCATATCGACTATATGCTGTCCAAGATTCCCCGCGGGCGATTCGTGCAGGTGGACGAGGTGGCGGCGACCATCGCGTTCGCGGCCTCCCAGGATTGCTCGTTCACCACCGGTGCGGTGTTCGACCTTTCGGGCGGCCGCGCCACCTATTGAGGCTCACCGCCTCCCGAGGTCTGCCATGGCGCCCGAAGGGTCCGCCACGTCCGCCGGGCGCGCCACGCTCGCGGGCATCGCTCTCATGTGCCTCGCCGTGTCGAGCTTTGCGCTGACCGACGCCACGGCGAAATGGCTTTCGAGCCATATCAACGTGCTGATGGTGGTGTGGGCGCGCTACGCGATCCATTTCGCGGCCTCGCTGGTGGTGTTCAATCCCTGGACCGTCCCGGGCCTCTTGCGCACCAGGCGCCCCTGGCTCCAGCTCGGGCGCTCGGCGCTGCTCTACGCCACCACGGCGCTGAACTTCGCCGCGCTCCAGTATCTGCAGCTCGACCAGACGGTCTCGATCATGTTCTCCACGCCCTTCTTCGTGGCGCTCCTGGCGGGGCCGCTGCTTGGCGAATGGGTCGGCACACGGCGCTGGATCGCCATTCTCGTGGGTTTTGCGGGCATCCTCCTGGTGGTGCGGCCGGGGGCCGGCGGCATCCATCCGGCGGCATTCCTGTCGCTGGCGGCAGCCGCCACCTACGCGCTCTATTCCATCGCCACCCGCATGCTGGCGCCGTACGATTCCAGCCCGACCACGCTGTTCTATTCGGCGCTCGTGGGCACCATCGCCGCCAGCCTGCCGCTGCCCTTCGTCTGGGAGACGCCGCACGAGCCGCTGGTCTATGGCGGCATGCTGTTCCTCGGCGTGATCGCCGGGGCCGGGCACTTCGTGCTCATCCTCGCCCATGCGCGGGCTCCGGCGGCGACGCTCGCCCCCTTCATCTACACCCAGATCGTCGCCATGGTGGCGCTGGGCTGGTTCCTGTTCGGCCAGGTTCCGAGCCCGTGGACGCTCGCCGGGGCGGCCGTGGTCATCGCCTCCGGCATCTATCTGATCCTGCGCGAACGCAAGCTGCACCGGCACGCGCCCTGAGCGGCGGCTACCGCCGAATGCAGGTGCTTCTCGTTTTCGTCAAAAAGCCGCCTATGCTGCGCGGCTGAAGTTCCCCAAGGCCCCGTGAGGATCATGCCCGCCCCCCGCCTTTTGGTCGTCGAAGGCAACACCGCCGAAGCCCGTGCGCGCCAGGTCCAGTTCGGCGGCGAAGCCGCCAGCGAAGGCTATGCCCGATTGCTGCGCGAACTGTGCCCCGGCGCCATCGCCGACATCTGCTATCCCGCCGATCCCGGCGCCAACCTGCCCGACAGCGGCGGGCTCGAGGGCTATGACGGCATCGCCATCACCGGCTCCTCGCTCAACATCTACAATGGCGGCGCGCCGATCGCGGCGCAGATCGCCCTGATGCGATCGGCGTTCGAGACCGGCGTGCCCATCTTCGGCAGCTGCTGGGGCCTCCAGCTCCTGACGGTGGCGGCCGGCGGCGTGGTGCGGCTCAATCCGAAGGGGCGCGAGGTGGGCTTCGGCCGGCGCATCCGCACCACCGAGGCCGGCGCCGCCCACCCCATGTTCGCCGACAAGCCCCCCGTGTTCGAGGCCATGACGGTGCATCTCGACGAGGTGGAGACGCTGCCGCCGGATGCGAAGATCCTCGCCACCAACGACCATTCGGTGGTGCAGGCGGCGGAGATTCGCGCCGGCAAAAGCACCTGCTGGGCGGTGCAGTACCACCCGGAATATCCGTTCCGCGAGATGGCGGCGATCTTCCGCCGGCTGAGCCCCTCGCTGGTGGCGGAGGGCTTCTTCCTCGACGAGGACGAAGAGGCGGCCTTCATCGGCGACCTGGAGCATTTCGAGCGCGAGCCGGGCAACAAGGCGCTGGCCTGGCGCTACGGCATCGACGGCGCGGTCATCTCCAAGGCGACGCGCACCATCGAGATCCGGAACTTCATCGAGCGCCACGTGCTGCCGACCCGCGCCGCCCGCGGGCGCGGCTGAAGGCACGCCCCTTCTTCCCGGTCCCCAAAATGCGACGGCCCCGGACGATGCCGGGGCGCGAAGATGGAAAATCGACGTGCCGTCCGCGGCCCTCAGCCCCCCGCCACCGGCACCGGGATCGGCGCCGGGCCGAGCGCCGTGCGGCGCTGGTTGTCGGCGCGCTCGGCGACGCGGTCCGCATAAGGCAGTTCCAGGCGCTCCCACACGTCCGAGAGCGCCCGCGCCAGATGGGCGATCAGCGCGTCGTCATGGAACGGCGTGGGGGTGATTCGCAGCCGCTCGGAGCCGCGCGGCACGGTCGGATAGTTGATCGGCTGGATGTAGATGCCGTACTCCGCCAGCAGCAGATCGGAGGCCATCTTGCAGGCCTTGGCGTCGCCCACCATCACCGGCACGATGTGGGTCGGCGTCTCCATCTGCGGCAGGCCGGCGGCGGCGAGCGCCGCCTTCACCTTGGCCACCTGGGCGCGCTGGCCCTCGCGCTCCGCCTGGGACTCCTTGAGGTGCCGCACCGAGGCGGCGGCCGCGGCGGCGATGGCCGGCGGCAGCGCGGTGGTGAAGATGAAGCCGGGCGCATAGGAGCGCACCGCGTCGATCACGGTGCGCTTGCCGGTGATGTAGCCGCCCACCACGCCGAACGCCTTGCCCAGCGTGCCCTCGATCACGTCTATGCGGTGCATGACACCGTCGCGCTCGGCGACGCCGGCGCCGCGCGGGCCGTACATGCCCACCGCATGGACCTCGTCGAGATAGGTCATGGCGCCGTACTTTTCGGCGAGGTCGCAGATGCCCGCCATGGGGGCGATGTCGCCGTCCATGGAGTAGACGCTCTCGAACGCCACCAGCTTCGGCCGGTCGCCGGCCGCCTTCAGCAGCTCTTCCAGGTGGCCGAGGTCGTTGTGGCGGAAGATGGCCTTCTGCCGGCCACCCTGGCGCACGCCCTCGATCATGGAATTGTGATTGAGCTCGTCGGAGATCACCACGCAGTCGGGGATCAGCTTGACGATGGTGGAGATGCCGGTGGCGTTGGAGATGTAGCCGGAGGTGAAGACCAGGCCCTGCTCCTTGCCGTGCAGGTCGGCCAGCTCGCGCTCCAGCATCACGATCTCATGGCTGTTGCCGGAGATGTTGCGCGTGCCGCCGGCGCCGGCGCCGCGGGCCTGCGCCGCGCTGCACATGGCCTCGACCACCTTCGGGTGCGAGCCCATGCCGAGATAGTCGTTGGAGCACCACACCACGATGTCGCGCGGGCCGCCGGGCGAATGCCAGACCGCACGCGGGAAGCGCGAGGCGTCGCGCTCGATCTCCGCGAAGGTGCGGTAGCGCCGCTCCTTGCGGAGCGCGTCGATGGCATCGGCGAAGAAATGATCGTAGTTCATTTCGGACCCTGCGCAGGACGGGATCCCGATGGCGCCGGGCTCCCCGAATTGTTCTCGTTGTAGAGTGCCACCTTGCTCTTTGTATTGATGCCAATCAAGGGGCCGCCAGGCCGCGCGGCGATCGGGCGCGGGGTGGCGGGGCATGGCGACATTCCTTCGCAATGCAGCACGAAGGTACAGCTGGGAGTTCGGCCGCCCGGCGCTTCTTGGCTCCTTTATTGGCAGCACTTTGCCGGCCACGTTCTGCGCGGTGTCGCCGCCGGGCGGCCTTGCCTTCGGATCGCCGCGAAATTCACGAAATCGCCCCTTGCATGGGGGGCCGAATACCCTACATCCGCGTTGCCCAAATTCGCACGTGCCTGTGGTCGCGTGTCGGTCGGTAGGATCTCCGGACAAGAGGCCGGAAAGCTGCCAGGACGATCGACAAGCCGGAGGGAACCGGCCCACCCCGCTCCTCAATGCGGGGGACGTGACTTGAAGCAACGACGTAAGGGCTTTTTTGGTCTCGGTCTCCCCTCCAAAGGGCGGCGTTACTAAAGAGGCACTACATCTTGCCGGCCGTGCGGAGTGGGACTCTCCCTCTCCAATCGTGCGCAGTCGTCCCTCACTCCTGCTTTGCCGTCCGGCCAAGCGGGCGATTCGGCTGCCGTTCGGTCCGATGATGCGGCCGGGTTTGAAGCCCGGCGAAGCGGGTACGGCCCGCAGACGCCCGGCGTGTCCACATCGCCGGGCGGCTGATGGTGCGTGCCCCGGGCCCTCCCGAAAGGAGGCCCGTCCTGTCGTCGCGCAGATCCCTGCGCTTCACGAGGCTTCAGGTCACGGGGAGGTTTCCATGACCGATCGCATCCGCGAATTCCTTCGCACCCGACGTGAGGACGGCCCCTGCGTGGTCGTCGACCTCGACGTGGTGCGCGCCAATTACGCCGCCTTCGCCCGCGCGCTGCCGGACACCCGCGTGTTCTATGCCGTGAAGGCCAATCCCGACGCCGCCATTCTGAAGGCGCTGGAGGAGATGGGCTCCTCGTTCGATTGCGCCTCCACGGGCGAGATCGACATGGTGCTCGCCACGGCGCCGGCGCCGAGCGCATCTCGTTCGGCAACACCATCAAGAAGGAGCGCGACATCGAGCGCGCCTTCAAGCTGGGCGTGCGCCTGTTCGCCGTCGATTCCTACGAGGAAGTCGAGAAGATCGCCCGCGTCGCCCCGCGCGCCAAGGTGTTCTGCCGCATCCTGTGCGATGGCGCGGGCGCCGAGTGGCCGCTCTCGCGCAAGTTCGGCTGCGAGCCGGAGATGGCGGCGGACGTGCTGGAGCACGCCTTCCGCCTCGGCCTCCAGCCCTATGGCGTGTCGTTCCACGTGGGCTCGCAGCAGAAGAACGTGAACGCCTGGGACGGCGCGCTCGCGTCCGCCGCGGCGATCTTCCGCGACTGCGCCGAACGCGGCATCGCGCTCTCCATGGTGAACCTCGGCGGCGGCTTCCCGGCGAAGTACCTCCAGGACGTGCCGGCGGCGCAGGCCTATGGCGAGGCGATCTTCTCGGCGCTGCGCAAGCATTTCGGCAATGCGCTGCCCGAGACCATCATGGAGCCGGGCCGCGGCCTGGTCGGCAATGCCGGCCTGATCGAGACCGAGGTGGTGCTGATCTCGAAGAAGTCCGAGAAGGACGCCCTGCGCTGGGTCTATCTCGACATCGGCAAGTTCGGCGGTCTCGCCGAGACCATGGACGAGGCGATCCGCTATCCGCTGCGCACCCCGCGCGACGGCGACGACGTGGCGCCCTGCGTGCTCGCGGGCCCGACCTGCGATTCGGCCGACGTGCTCTACGAGAAGACCCCCGTGGAGCTGCCTTTGTCGCTCTCCATCGGCGACAAGGTCATCATCGAGGCCTGCGGCGCCTACACCACCACCTATTCGGCGGTGGCGTTCAACGGCTTCCCGCCGCTGAAGTCCTACGTGATCTGAAGAGGGGGCATTAGCCCCCTCGTCTTCCGCTCCGTCCCCTCGGGTTCCCCGTGTGAACTGCCGCGCGCATCCGCGCCGGCGGGACGGCTCTTCTCACCGTTTTGGTTGTGGCGCAGGAGCTGCCGATGACTGAAATCGTGCTTGAAACCGTGGAAGATGTGGCCGGCGCGAAGGCCTGCTGGACCTGTGCTTCGGCGCCGCGCGCTTCGCGAAATCCTCCGAGCGCCTGCGCGAGGCCGTCTTCCCGCCGAGGGCCTCGCCTTCTCCGCCCATGGCCCCGACGGGCGCATGGCCGGACGGTGCGGCTGTGGAACGTCTGTGCCGGGCCCGGCAAGCCGGCGCTGCTGCTTGGCCCGCTGGCGGTCCATCCCTGGTTCCGCGCCCGCGGGCTTGGCGGCGCGCTCATGCGCCATGCGCTCGGCGCCGCGAGGGCGAAGGGCCATGCGGCGGTGCTGCTGGTGGGCGACGCGCCGTATTATGCGCGCTTCGGCTTCTCGGCGGACCATACCCGCGAGCTGTGGATGCCCGGCGCCTATGACCGCGACCGCCTGCTCGGCCTCGAGCTGACGGACGGCGCGCTGTCCGGCGCCCGCGGCCTGATCAGCCCCACCGGCGCGCGCGTCGCTCTGCCGTCGTTCGCCGAGCTGATGGCGCGGGACGAGGGGCTGCGCAAGACCGCCTGAACTCCGCGCACCGCAACGCCTGGCGCCTCCTCCCGTCCTCCCGGGAGGAGGCGTTCGGCTTTGGACGGCCTTGCGCCGATGCGCGGCCGCGCGATGACAGGCGGAACCGGGCGCGCCGCGCCCTTCCAGCCCCGGTCCACGCCCAATGTCCAAGCACGACCAGACACACGACGAACGCGCCTACCGCCCGTGCGTGGGGCTATGCGTGTTCAATCCGGCCGGCCGCGTGTTCATCGGCCAGCGCCTCCAGGGACCGGAGCATGTGGACCCGGTTTATTCCTGGCAGTTGCCCCAGGGCGGGATCGACAAGGGCGAGGCGCCCTTCGAGGCGGCGCTGCGCGAGCTCTACGAGGAGACCTCCATCCGCTCCGTGACCCGGCTCGGCGAGGTGGAGGACTGGCTGACCTACGACCTGCCCGGCCGCGTCGCCAAGGACGCGTGGAAGGGGCGCTACCGCGGCCAGACCCAGAAATGGTTCGCCCTGCGCTTCACCGGCTCGGAGAACGAGATCGACATCGCCCAGCCCGGCGGCGGCCACAAGCCGGAATTCTGCGCCTGGCGCTGGGAGGAGATCGACCGTGTCGCCGACCTCGTCATCCCCTTCAAGCGCGACGTCTATCTGCGGGTGGTGAAGGAGTTCCGGCGCTTCGCGGCACCGTGAGACGGTACGCGGCGGCGGCGGACAGCCCCGCCGCGCATCTCGGTGGCCCGGCCTCTTCGGCGGCGCCGAACAGGGTGAGACGGAGCCCGTCGTTTCGGCATCCCGCGATGGGGGCTGCGGCCAGCAAAAAGGCCGGGCGATGGCCCGGCCTGCCATTCCGTCCCGACGCCTGGCGGCGGCAGACGGACGTCCTATACTCCGCCCGATGGGCTCAATGCGCCGTCGCGGCCCCCGCGCCGGGGTGCAGCGCCAGGGCCACCTGCCGCAGGTCGTCCAGCTGGCGCTGGGCGCGCTGGCGCGCCTCGTCGCTGGTGGCGTCGCGCACGTCCTCTTCGGCGTCCTTGATGTGCTGGGCGAGCGCGCCGGCGTCGATCTCCTCCACCGGCTTCGCCTCCTCGGCGAGGATGGTGAGGCCAGCCGCGTTCACCTCGGCGAATCCGCCGCGGACGAAATAGCGCTTCGGCGCGCCGTCGCCCAGGATGGTGAGGATGCCGGGCTTGAGCATGGCGATGAAGGGGGCATGGCCCGCCAGCACGCCGAACTCGCCCTCGGCGCCGGGGACGATCACCTCGCTCACCGCACCGGAAAACACCAGCCGCTCGGGGGAGACCAGCTCGAAGGGAAGGGATGCCATGTCTCTCGTCTCCGGATCGTCCTTGCGCCCGCGCGTCGCCGCATCAGCGCCGGCGCTGGGCTATGAGGCCGACGCAGAGCCCCATGATCCCGCCGGGCACGGCACCAGGGCCGATGGGGCGGATCTGCTCCGGCGTCAGGCCGCCTCCAGGACGCGCGTCCCGGAGGTTGGTATCGATGCCCGCCCGGCGGACCTCCGCCGGTCCGGGCCGGATGAGCCAGACCCGCGATCCCGCCGGCCGGACGGCCGAAAATCAGGATCGCGATGTCGGGGCGTGGCGGCTCACCCCGTCAAAGGCTTGGCTCAGGCCGCTTCAGCGGCGAGCTTCTTGCCCTTCTCGATGGCTTCGTCAATGGAGCCGACCATGTAGAAGGCCTGCTCGGGCAGGTAGTCGTACTTGCCTTCGACGAGGCCCTTGAAGCCGGCGATGGTGTCCTTGAGGTCCACGAGCTTGCCCGGAGAGCCGGTGAACACTTCCGCGACGTGGAAGGGCTGGGAGAGGAAGCGCTCGATCTTGCGGGCGCGAGCCACGGTGAGCTTGTCCTCTTCGGACAGCTCGTCCATGCCCAGGATGGCGATGATGTCCTGCAGCGCCTTGTAGCGCTGAAGGGTCTGCTGCACCTGGCGCGCCACGTTGTAGTGCTCCTCGCCGATCACCAGCGGGGAGAGGATGCGCGAGGTGGAGTCCAGCGGGTCCACCGCCGGATAGATGCCCTTCTCGGCGATGGAGCGCGAGAGCACGGTGGTCGCGTCGAGATGGGCGAAGGAAGCGGCGGGCGCCGGGTCGGTCAGGTCGTCGGCCGGCACATAGATGGCCTGCACCGAGGTGATCGAACCCTTGGTGGTGGTGGTGATGCGCTCCTGCAGCGCGCCCATGTCGGTGGCCAGCGTCGGCTGGTAGCCCACCGCCGACGGGATGCGGCCGAGCAGCGCCGACACTTCCGAGCCGGCCTGGGTGAAGCGGAAGATGTTGTCCACGAAGAACAGCACGTCCTGGCCCTGGTCGCGGAAGTGCTCGGCGACGGTGAGGCCGGTGAGCGCGACGCGGGCGCGGGCACCCGGAGGCTCGTTCATCTGGCCGTAGACGAGGGCGCACTTGGAGCCGGCGGCCGAGCCGTTGTGCTCGTGGGGATCCACGTTCACCTTGGACTCGATCATCTCGTGATAGAGGTCGTTGCCCTCGCGGGTGCGCTCGCCCACGCCGGCGAACACGGAGTAGCCGCCGTGCGCCTTCGCGATGTTGTTGATCAGCTCCATGATGAGCACGGTCTTGCCCACGCCAGCGCCGCCGAACAGGCCGATCTTACCGCCCTTGGAGTACGGCGCGAGCAGGTCCACCACCTTGATGCCGGTGACGAGGATTTCCGCTTCGGTGGACTGTTCGGCGTAGGAGGGGGCCGGCTGGTGGATGGCGCGCTTGCCTTCGCCGACCACCGGGCCGAGCTCGTCCACCGGCTCGCCGATCACGTTCATGATGCGGCCGAGGGTGGCCTCGCCCACGGGCACCTGGATCGGCGCGCCGGTGTCGGTCACGGGCTGGCCGCGCACGAGGCCCTCGGTGGCGTCCATCGCGATGGTGCGGACGGTGTTCTCACCGAGATGCTGGGCGACTTCGAGCACCAGGCGGTTGCCATGATTGGTGGTCTCGAGCGCGTTCAGGATTTCCGGCAGATGGCCGTCGAACTGCACGTCGACAACGGCGCCGATGACTTGGGTAATGCGTCCGGTGGGGTTCGCCATGTTCGTCGTCCTTTGTCCTCGTCCAGGCCGTGGTCAGAGCGCTTCGGCGCCGGAGATGATTTCTATGAGTTCCTTCGTGATCATGGCCTGACGCGTCCGGTTGTAGATCAGCGTCTGCTTCTTGATCATGTCGCCCGCGTTCCGCGTCGCGTTATCCATGGCGCTCATCTGCGAGCCGTAGAACGATGCCTGGTTCTCCAGCAGCGCCTTGAAGATCTGCACCGACAGATTGCGCGGCAGCAGGTCCGCGAGGATCTCCTCCTCGTCCGGCTCGTATTCGTAGACCGGGGCATCGGCATCGGCCGCACGTGCCTCGAACGTGGCCGGGATGAGCTGCTGGGCCGTGGGCACCTGGGAGATCACGCTCTTGAAGTGAGCATAGAACAGCGTGCAGACGTCGAACGCGCCCTGGTCGAGCAGGTGCAGGATCTTGGCGGCGATGTCATTCGCCTCCTTGAAGCCGATGGTGCGAACCGCGCGCAAATCGACCAGCTCGATGATGTCGTTCGGGAACGTGCGGCGCAGCTGCTCGTAGCCCTTGCGTCCGACGCAGAAGAACTTCACCTGCTTGCCGTCGGCGATCAGCGACAGCGCCTTCTCGCGCGCGAAGCGCACGATCGAGGAGTTGAACGCGCCGCACAGGCCGCGCTCGCCGGTGGCAACGAGCAGCAGGTGCCGCTCGCTCTTGCCCGTGCCGGTGAGCAGAAGCGGCGCCTGCCCGCCCTGGAGCATGCCAGCCGCAAGGTTGCCCAGCACCGTCTCCATGCGCTCGGCATAGGGCCGCGCCGCCTCAGCCGCCGCCTGGGCGCGCCGAAGCTTCGCCGCGGCGACCATCTGCATCGCCTTGGTGATCTTCTGCGTCGCCTTCACGGAGGCGATGCGGTTTCTAAGGTCCTTCAGGCTCGCCATCGCGACCGTCCGTCAGTTCGAGACAACTCCAGGGCGATCAGGCGAAGCTCTTGGCGAAGGCGTCGACCGCCTTGGTCAGCTTCTCGGTCGTTTCCTTGGAGAGCTCCTTGGAGGTCCGAATGGTGTCCAGAATGTCCTGGTGCTGGGCATGCAGCGCCAGCAGCAGGCCGGCCTCGAACTCGCGCACCTTGGAGACCGGAAGCGGGTCCAGGTAGCCGTTGATGCCGGCGAAGATCACAGCCACCTGCTCTTCGACCTTCAGGGGCGAGAACTGGCTCTGCTTGAGCAGCTCGGTCAGGCGGGCGCCGCGGTTGAGCAGCTTCTGGGTCGAGGCGTCGAGGTCCGAGCCGAACTGGGCGAAGGCCGCGAGCTCGCGATACTGGGCGAGCTCGCCCTTGATCTTGCCCGCCACCTGCTTCATCGCCTTGATCTGCGCCGCCGAGCCGACGCGCGAGACCGAGAGGCCGACGTTCACCGCCGGGCGGATGCCCTGGTAGAACAGGTCGCTCTCCAGGAAGATCTGGCCGTCGGTGATGGAGATCACGTTGGTGGGGATGTAGGCCGACACGTCGTTCGCCTGGGTCTCGATCACCGGCAGCGCGGTGAGGGAGCCGGCGCCGTTCTCGTCATTGAGCTTGGCGGCGCGCTCGAGCAGGCGGGAGTGGAGGTAGAACACGTCGCCGGGATAGGCCTCGCGGCCCGGCGGGCGGCGCAGCAGCAGCGACATCTGGCGGTAGGCCACGGCCTGCTTGGACAGGTCGTCATGGATGATGAGCGCGTGCATGCCGTTGTCGCGGAAATACTCGCCCATGGCGGTGCCGGTGAACGGCGCCAGGAACTGCATCGGCGCGGCATCGGACGCCGTGGCGGCGACGATGATCGAATAGTCGAGCGCGCCCTGCTCCTCCAGCACCTTCACGAACTGCGCGACGGTGGAGCGCTTCTGGCCCACCGCGACGTACACGCAGTAGAGCTTCTGGCTCTCCGGCGCATCGCCGGCGTTCAGCGGCTTCTGGTTCAGGATCGCGTCGAGGGCGACGGCGGTCTTGCCGGTCTGGCGATCGCCGATGATCAGCTCGCGCTGGCCGCGGCCGATCGGGATCATGGCGTCGATCGCCTTGAGGCCGGTCTGCATGGGCTCGTGCACGGACTTGCGCGGGATGATGCCCGGCGCCTTCACGTCCACGCGGCGGCGCTCGGTGAACGCGATCGGGCCCTTGCCGTCGATCGGATTGCCGAGGGCGTCGACCACGCGGCCGAGCAGGCCCTTGCCCACCGGCACGTCGACGATGGCGCCGGTGCGCTTGACGGTCTGGCCTTCCTTGATCTCGCGGTCGGAGCCGAAGATCACGATACCGACATTGTCGATCTCGAGGTTCAGCGCCATGCCGCGCGTGCCGTTCTCGAACTCGACCATCTCGCCCGCCTGGACGTTGTCGAGGCCGTAGACGCGCGCGATGCCGTCGCCGACGGAGAGAACCTGGCCGACCTCGGAGACTTCCGCCTCCTGGCCGAAATTCTGGATCTGCTCCTTGAGGATCGCGGAGATTTCAGCGGCTCGAATGTCCATCAGCGGACCTCTTTCATCGCATGCCGGATAGAATTGAGTTTGGTCTTCAGGGAAGCATCGACCATGCGCGAGCCGAGCTTCACGATGAGACCACCGAGGATGGACGGATCGACGGTGACGTCGAGATGCACGTCCTTGCCGGTCTGTTGCGCCAGCGCCTCCTTGAGGGCGGCGAGGTGGGCATCGCCGAGCGGCGCGGCCACCGTGACTTCGGCCGTGGTCTCGCCGCGGCTGCGCGCGACGAGAGCGGCATAGTCGGAAATCATGCGCGGCAGCGCGAACAGGCGGCGGTTCTGGGCCACCAGCCGCACGAAATTGCCGGCGAGGCCGGAAATTCCCGCTTTGTCGAGCACCGCGGCCATCGCCGCGAGCTGCTGCTCGGCGGTGAAGACCGGGCTCTTGACGAGCCGCGCCAGATCCGGGCTTTCGGCCATCAGGCCGGAAAGCCGGCCGAGGTCCGCCTGCACGGCATCGATGACGCCGGCCTCGTCGGCCAGCTCGAACAGCGCGGTTGCATAGCGCCCCGCCATGCCTGACACGATCGTCTCCGCCACCCGCACCTCTCTCGGACTTGCGGCCTGATGCGGCGCACCATGCGCGCTTCTGCCCAAACCCTTGATCTGTTGGGAATATTCTTACCTGATCCGCCCCGAGGGATAATCCCGCGCCGCGAAATCCCGGTGTGCCTAACACAGGCGGATGAAGGCGGCAACATGACCGAAGATGGGCCGATATGCCGCATTGCCGCACCGTGAGTTCACCCGCTGCGCCCGCATCCCCCTGCGAAGCCGTGCCAGCCGGTGATTTTACCCTGCGGCAGCCATGGCGGACCCACGGCGGGCGCCAAGTCAAAAAGGCGCAAGCGGGCGGCGCAAGAGCCACAAAAGAACGAGGCCCCGCCTGTGCGGCGGGGCCTCCGTACCTGCTATGCCCAAGGGTGGCCTGCCGGCTCAGTTGGCCCGGCTGGTCTTTTCGGTGGTGGCCGGGAAGGCGGCGTTCTTCACCGTGCCCTTCATCAGCTCGATGGCGAGCTTGAGCTGGGTGTCGTCCTTGGCCTCCGGCGGCACGTAAGCGGGCGAGCCGGTCTGCTCCTCCTCGCCGTTCTTCAGGTGCCCCTTCAGCGAGGACTCGCTGCGGCCGTCGCCGGACGCGCCGAGCTTGGCCTTCTCCTCCTCGGGCAGATCCTGCACCAGGATGATGTCGGGATCGATGCCCTTGGCCTGGATGGAGCGGCCCGACGGCGTGTAGAAGCGCGCCGTGGTCAGGCGCAGCGCGCCGTTCTCGCCCTCTCGCCCGAGCGGGATGATGGTCTGCACCGAACCCTTGCCGAAAGTGCGCGAGCCGAGCACCGTCGCGCGCTTGTGGTCCTGGAGCGCGCCGGCCACGATCTCGGACGCCGAGGCCGAGCCGCCGTTCACCAGCACGATCACCGGCTTGCCCTTGGTGCGGTCACCGCCGCGGGCATTGTAGCGGCTCGACTCCTCGGGGTTTCGGCCGCGCGTGGAGACCACCTCGCCACGGTCGAGGAAGGCGCTCGACACCTCCACCGCCTGGGTCAGGAGGCCGCCGGGATTGTTCCTCAGGTCGATGATGTAGCCGCGGATCTTGTCCGCGCCGATCTCGCTGGTGAGGTTGTCGATGGCCTTCTCCAGCCCCGCATTGGTCTGCTGGGTGAACTGGTTGATGCGGATATAGGCGATGTCGTCCTGCTCCACCTTGGAGCGCACCGCCTGGATCTTGATCACGGCGCGCGTCACCTTCACCTCGAAGGGCTTCTCGATGCCCTTGCGGGAGATGGTGAGGCGGATCGGCGTGCCGACCTCGCCGCGCATCTTGTCCACCGCCTCGGTCAGGGTCATGCCCTGGACCTGCTCGTCATTGAGCTTGGTGATGAGGTCGCCGGCCATCACGCCCGCCTTGGCGGCCGGGGTGTCCTCCATGGGGGCGATGACCTTCACCAGGCCATCCTCCATCTTCACCTCGATGCCGAGGCCGCCGAACTCGCCGGAGGTCTGCACCTGCATGTCGTGGTAGGTCTTGGCGTCCATGTAGGACGAATGCGGATCGAGATCCTGGAGCATGCCCTTGATGGCCGACTCCACGAGCTTGGAGTCTTCGGGCTTCTCCACATAGTCCGACCGCACGCGGGCGAACACGTCGCCGAACAGGTCAAGCTGGCGATAGGTATCCGAAGATGCGGCCTCCGCCGCCATCCCGAGGAACAGGCGCGGCTGCACCACGGTGAACGCCACCAGCGCGCCCGCGGCTGCGCCGAAAAGAAACAAAGACGTCCGACGCATCATCCGCGCACCTTCCGACTATCCGTTGCTGCCGCCCACCAGGGAGCGGGATCGATCGACACCCCGTCCTTGCGGAACTCTACATACAATTGGGGCTGTCCCGAGGCTGGAGGGCCGCCGGCCGCAGGCGCAGGTCCCGCCGAGGGACCCACCCTGCCCGCGCGGCCCATCACCGCCACCGGCTCGCCAGCCAGAACGAACTGGCCGAGGTCCACCGTGATCCGGTCCATGCCCGCCATGAGAATATGGTATCCGCCGCCCGCATTGAGGATCAAGAGTTGTCCATAGCTGCGGAACGGGCCGGCATAGACCACCCAGCCGTCGGCAGGGGCGCTCACCGGGCGCCCCGAGCGCGTGGCGAATGGGTGACGTCCCCCCCTTCTCCGCGCCGCCGGCCGCGTCCGGCGCCCCGAACTCGCGCAGCCGCACCCCGGCAACAGGAAGCGGCAGCAAGCCTTTGGCGTCGGAGAAGGCGAGCGCGGGGCGCAGCCGCGCGGGGTCCTCCTCGCGAACGAAGTCGCGCCGTCCGTTGGCTTGAGTAGCGCCGATCCCGCTTTTCAGACCCCAGCAGGAGGAGCAAGATGTCCGACAGCCGGACACGCCCAGGC
>NZ_JBNFNU010000021.1:0-24073 GCF_057364445.1 Xanthobacter sp. BG11Y11_SDJG | reverse complement strand
CCGGCACCGGCCCGCCGCCCAGCGCCGCGGCCCGCGCCTTGACCGCCTCGGCGAGCGCGGCCGAACTCGGCCCAAGGTTCGATCCCGTCGAGCTCGACGCGTTGTACGGGCTGTCCACGCTTTTGGCCGGGTCTTGCGGATCGGGCCCGGTGGTGGCCGAAGGCCGCCCGTGGAAATAGCGGTCGGCGGTGAAGGACTGGCCCACGAGGGCCGAGCCCACCACCCGCCCGTCCACCATTACCTTTGAGCCGTTGGCCGTGCCGGGAACGGCCACCTGCGCGATGCCGGTCACGGCCAGCGGATAGGCGACGCCGGTGAGCGCGCTGAACAGCGCGAGGAGCACCAGAGCGGGGCGAAGATAGCTGTTCATGAGCGTGCGTCCTGTCAGGCCAGATGAAGCAGATCGACCAGGAGGTCGATGGCCTTGATGCCGATGAAGGGAACGATGAGCCCGCCGATCCCGTAGACCAGCAGGTTGCGCCCGAGGAGCGTCGCCGCGGGGGCGGGCTTGTAGGCGACGCCCTTCAGCGCCAGGGGAATGAGCGCCACGATGACGAGGGCGTTGAAGATGACCGCGGACAGGATCGCCGATTGCGGGCTTCCCAGCCCCATCACGTCGAGCACGCCGAGGCCCGGATAGGCCGCCACGAACAAAGCGGGGAGGATGGCGAAGTATTTCGCCACGTCGTTGGCCACCGAGAAGGTGGTGAGCGCGCCGCGCGAGATGAGCAGCTGCTTGCCCACCAGCACGATCTCGATGAGCTTGGTCGGATCGCTGTCGAGGTCGATCAGGTTGCCGGCCTCCTTGGCGGCCGGCGTGCCGGTGTTCATGGCCACCCCGACGTCCGCCTGGGCCAGCGCCGGCGCGTCGTTGGAGCCGTCGCCGCACATGGCCACGAGACGGCCTTGCGCCTGCTCGTTCCGGATCAGCTCGAGCTTCCGCTCCGGCGTCGCCTCCGCGAGGAAGTCGTCCACCCCCGCCTCGGCGGCGATGGCGGCCGCGGTGAGCGGGTTGTCGCCGGTGATCATCACCGTGCGGATGCCCATGCGGCGCAGTTCGGCGAAGCGCGCGCGGATCGCCGGCTTGACCACGTCCTTCAGGTGGATGACGCCGAGCACCCGCTTGTCCTTCGCCACCACCAGGGGCGTGCCGCCGGACGAGCCGATGCGCTTGACGATCTGGTCCACCGCGGGGCTGAGCGGGGCGCCCGAGAGCGCCGCCATGGCGTCGGAGGCGCCCTTGCGGATCGAGCCTCCGCCGGGCAGATCGACGCCGGACATGCGGGTATGGGCGCTGAAGGGGATGAATTCGCCGCCCGCGTCCAGGTCCGGATCGAGGCTGAACTTGCGCCGCGCCAGATCGACGATCGACTTGCCCTCCGGCGTGTCGTCGGCGAGCGAGGCGAGCAAGGCGGCTTGCGCGAGATCCCGGTCGCTGACGCCGGGCGCCGGCTCGAACGCGTCCGCCATGCGGTTGCCGAAGGTGATGGTGCCGGTCTTGTCGAGCAGCAGCACGTCGATGTCGCCCGCCGCCTCGACCGCGCGGCCGGATTTCGCCACCACATTGGCCTTCACCAGGCGGTCCATGCCGGCAATGCCGATGGCCGAGAGCAGGCCGCCGATGGTGGTGGGAATGAGGGTGACGAACAAGGCCACGAGGTAGATCACGGGAATGGTGCTGCCGGACCACGACGCGAACACGGGCAGCGTCGCCACCACCAGCAGGAACACCAAAGTGAGGCCCGCGAGCAGGATGTCGAGGGCGATCTCGTTGGGCGTCTTCTGGCGCTTGGCGCCTTCCACGAGGGCGATCATGCGGTCGAGGAAGGTCTCGCCCGGCTTGGCGGTCACGCGCACCACCAGCCAGTCGGAGACGAGCCGCGTGCCGCCGGTGACGGACGAGCGGTCGCCGCCGGATTCGCGGATCACCGGCGCGCTCTCGCCGGTGATCGCGCTTTCGTCGACGGAGGCGACGCCCTCCACCACCTCGCCGTCGGTGGGAAGGGTGTCGCCCGCCTCCACGAGGATCAGCTCGCCCAGCTCCACGCGCTCGATGTCCTTGTCGCGAAAGACCGAGCGGTCCTTGGGGTTCGTCAGCACCTTGGCCTTGGCGGAGGACTTGGTGGCGCGGAACGCGTCGGCCCGCGCCTTGCCGCGGCCCTCGGCCACGGCTTCGGCGAAGTTGGCGAACAGCACCGTGAACCAGAGCCAGACAGCGATCTGCAGGCCGATGAGGAAGGACGGGCCGCCCGCCAGCCCCTCGCGCACCACCAGGAGGGTGGCGACGAGGCTCACCACGGCGGTGGAGAAGATCACCGGGTTGCGGGCGAGGCTGCGCGGGTCGAGCTTGCGGAACGCCTGGCGCACGGCGGGGCCGAGGATTTCCGGCGCGAAGAGCCCGAGTTCGATGGAGGAATGCTTGCTCATGGGAGACCTCAGAAGGTCCGTCCGGAGACGAGGGAAACCTGCTCGGCGATGGGGCCGAGGGCGAGGACCGGAAAGAAGGTGAGCGCGCCGACGATCAGGATCGTCGCGATCAGCAGCGTGACGAACAGCGCGCCGTGGGTGGGGAAGGTGCCGGCGGTGGGCGGCGCGGTCTTCTTGGCCGCGAGGCTGCCGGCGATGGCGAGGATGGGGATGATGTAGCCGAACCGGCCAAGCAGCATGGCAATCCCCAGGAAGGTGTTGTGCCACACCGTGTTGGCGGTGAAGCCGGCGAACGCCGAGCCGTTGTTGCCGCTGGCGGAGGAATAGGCGTAGAGCAGCTCGGAGAGGCCGTGCGGTCCGGCGTCCTGCACCGAGGTCTGCGCCGTGCCCGCCGCGATGGCGAGGGCGGCGAGCACGAGCACGCCGAGCGGCATGACGAGGAGCGTGAGCGCGGCGAGCTTCACCTCCCGCGCCTCGATCTTCTTGCCGAGATATTCCGGCGTGCGGCCCACCATGAGGCCGGCCAGGAACACGGTCAGGATCACGAACAGCAGCATGCCCGTCAGCCCGACGCCCACGCCGCCGAAGACCACCTCGCCGAGCTGGATGTTCAGCATGGCGATGAGCCCGCCGAGCGGCGTGAAGCTGTCGTGCATGGCGTTGACCGAGCCGTTGGAGGCGGCGGTGGTGGCGGCGGCCCACAGCGCGGAGCCGAAGACGCCGAAGCGTACCTCCTTGCCTTCCATGTTGCCCGAGGCGGCGTCGACCAGCCCCGCCTGCAGCGGGTTTCCGGCCTGCTCGGCGGCATAGATGGCGGCAAATCCCGCGACGAACAGGAGGGCCATGGCGGCGAACAGCGCGCGCCCCTGCCGCCGGTCCCCCACCATGCGGCCATAGGTGAAGCAGAAGGCGGCCGGGATGGCGAGGATGGCCAGCGTCGAGAGGAGGTTGGTCAGCGCCGTCGGGTTCTCCAGCGGGTGGGCGGAGTTCACGTTGAAGAAGCCGCCGCCGTTGGTGCCCAGCTGCTTGATGGCCACCTGGCTTGCCACCGGGCCGATCGACACGGTCTGCCGCGCGCCCTCGAGGGTGGTGGCCTCGAAGGCGCCGGACAGCGTCTGGGGAATGCCGCAGGCGACGAACACCAAAGCGAGGAGGAGGGCGCCGGGCAGGAGGATGTAGAGGGTGGCGCGGGTGAGATCGACCCAGAAATTGCCGATCGCCTTGGCCTGACGGGCGGCAAACCCCCGCGCCACCGCCGCCGCCACCGCCATGCCGGAGGCGGCAGAGACGAAGTTCTGGGTGGTGAGCCCCACCATCTGGCTGAAGTTGGAGAGTGTGGTCTCGCCGCCATACGACTGCCAGTTCGTGTTGGTCACGAACGAGATCGCGGTGTTGAAGGCGAGGTGGCCCGAGAGCCCGGGAAAGTCCTGAGGGTTCAGCGGCAGAAGATGCTGGAACACAAGGACGAGGAACAGCACGGCGAAGCCCGCCGCGTTGAAGGCGAGCAGCGCGAAGGCATAGGAGGTCCAGCGCTGCTCCTTCTGCGCCGCGGCGCCGGCGGCGCCGAGGAGCGCGCGCTCCACGGGCGCGAGGAAGCGCACGTCGCCGGCGAACGCCGCCGCCATGTAGGCGCCGAGCGGGACCGCAAGGGCGCCGAGAAGGCCGAAATACAGCGCGAACTGGATGAGATCGTTGGTCATGGCACGCCCCCTAGAACAGCTCGGGGCGCACCAGCGCCACGAGCAGATAGGCAAAGAGGGCGAGGGCGGTCCCGAGGCCGAGGACGAGATCGAAGCCGAGGTCGAAGGTCATGCGCGCCTCCTCACAGCCGCTCGACGGCGAGGACGGCGCAGGAGGCCAGCGCGAACAGCGCGAGGCCCCCGGCAAGAAAGGCAAAATCGAGGATCATAACGGCCTCCGGTGCAGATTGGGCCGAAGCTAGGTCCCCCGCGCGTAAAGCCGATAGATGGAAAAGGGCCGCCGGGCATAAAGCCTGCGTAAAGCGCGCGCGCCGACCCGGCCCGCAAGATGGGCTCCCCGGTCTATTGAAATCGCAGCCGGCTGCGCAGCGGGCGAGCGTCGTCTTTTACATCTTATGTTGGATAAATACGTTGGTGTTCAATCAAGATCGTAAGACGCCAGACGCGGCGCCGGCGCGGAAACGCGCGTGCCGCCGAACACATCGGGCGGAAGCTTGCGGGAGAAGGGCGTGATGTAGATGTGCGGCCACTTGCCCCGCAGGGTGAAGTTGCCGGGCGTCAGTATGCTTTCATGGACCGTCATGCCTTGGCCCTCCGTCCGCGCCTCGCCTTCGGCGCCGCCTGCCGCTCGGCGCGGATGCGGGCCAGCAGGCGTTCGGCGGGCTCGTCGGTCTCGTCCTGGGGCACCAGCTCGCCGCGGAAGGCCTTGGCGAGGATCGCCTCGTCCAGCCGATCCACCAGCGCCAGCGCGCGCTTCGCCTCTCCCGCCAGTCGGTCGATCCTGGCGAAGGCGGATTCGATGCGGCGGACGATTTCGTGTTGTTCTTCGAGGGGGGCAAAGGCAGTTGGATCGCCTTCACGATCGATAGGTTCAGATTAGGCTGAACTCCGCCCGCAGCCTCCTCCCTTAGTGCGAGGTAGACGGACTGGAGGAATAAGTACACGTATCGGGGTGCTGAGACCTCTGAGCTTCGTATCCGAACAGCCGCCAAGGCTTGATTTGTGGCGGCGTCCAACCCAAGCAGGGCAACCTTACCTCGTGTCTTTCCTTCGCCGTACATAGCAACAACGAGGGTGCCCGCCGGAAATACCTTGCAGTTGGTTTCCTGTATCGCGCGCTCTGTGATGAATTCGTCCGCTTGCAGAATGAGTCCTTGGTTAACGGCCCCACTGGTAACCCAGGGAATAGTGCCTTGTGCGTAGTATTCCACGTTGCCCCGTTTAGGCGTGGCTCCTGTTCCGACCTCCGCAATTTCGCCGAGCGTTGCGGTCGGCCAATCGGTGAGAACACCGCTGTTTGTCAACTCCCCGCGGAATGCCTTGCTGAGCACGGCCTGCTTGTAGCGGGAGACGAGGGTTTCGATGCGGGCAAGCTCGGTGCGGGCGCGGGCGGATTTCGCGTTCAGTGCATCCAGCTTGGCCACGATGCGCTTTTGCTCGGCCAGGGGCGGGAGGGGAACCACATGATCCGTAATGTGCTCTCTGGAGAGTCCGGGAATGTCGCCGCGCGCCTCGCGAATGACGCCATTCACGGTAAAGGCGAGCGCTCTGGTAACAAAGTGGTATGATAGCTCACGTGAAGGTTCATATGCATACACATCGCGTCCAATGGCGCATGCGATGCCAGGAAACATCTTACCAACACCGGCTCCCTTGACGGTTATGAATATGCAACCTTCAGGGACTACACGTTTTGGTGTCGTAGTCCACTTGTTTAATTCAATTGCTGAACCCCTCCATTGCTCTGGACCGGTCACGTAGGGGGTGCCGCGTCCATCGCTGTTTACGTTTGAGGCAGTGGAGCTTTGCCCACAATGAACAGCGCCAACAGCTCCCAAGCTCGTCGTCGCCCACCCCTTCGGCAGCCCGCTCATTCCGCCGCCTCCGGCAGTTCGTCGCCCAGCTCCGCCGCCAGCGCCTCGATCTCCAGCGTGGCGGCCTGCAGGTGGCCGAGGATGGCGGCGGCGATGTCGTCGGGCTCGGTGAGGCCGTCCTCCGCCTCGTCCTCCGCCTCGCGCAGCCAGGAGATGTCGAGATTGTCGCCGCGCGCGGCGATCTCGGCGCGGGTGAACCTGCGCCAGCGGCCCGCCTCGCCCTCGTCCGGCCCGCGCTCGGCGCCGTAGGGGTCGGTGCCGAAGGCCTGCTCGAAGCCCTCGAAATGGGCCGCCGTCAGCGGCGTGGTCTTGCCGAACTTCGGCATCTGCGCGCGCAATCGTAGATCCACACCGCCTTGGTGCTGCCGGTCTCGGTCCGGCCGCGCGTGAGGAAGATGACGTTGGTCTTCACGCCCTGCGCATAGAAGATGCCGGTGGGCAGGCGCAGGATGGTGTGCAGGTCGCACCAGTCCATCATCATCCGGCGCAGCTCCCGGCCGCGCCCGTCCTCGAACAGCACGTTGTCCGGCACGACGATGGCGGCGCGCCCGCCCGGCTGGAGCGCGCGGATGCAGTGCTCCACGAAGGGCAGCTGGTAGGAAGAGACGGTCGCGGTGACGGAGAGGTCATCGCGCGTCGGCGCGCCGCGGCCGGGCCGAAGGGCGGGTTGGTGAGGATGAGGTTGGCGCGCCCCAGCCCCTTGCCCTTGTCGGAGAGCGTGTCGCCGAGATCGACGTGGTCGTTCTCCAGATCGTGCAGATAGAGGTTCATCAGCAGCAGGCGCAGCGTGCCCGCCACATTCTCCATGCCGCGGAAGGCCTCGCGCTTCTGGAAGGCCTGTTCCTTTTCGCCAAGTTTGAAGTAGTTGTCGGTGCGTGCCTTCATGTAGCGATCGGCGGCGATCAGGAAGCCGCCGGTGCCGGCGGCGGGGTCCTGGATCACCTCGCCGTGCTTGGGCTGCATGAGGCGCACCATCACGTCGATCAGCACCCGGGGCGTGAAGTATTGCCCGGCGCCGCGCTTGGTCTCCTCGGCGTTCTTCTGCAGCAGGCCTTCATAGAGATCGCCGAACTGGTCCCGCTCCTCGGAGAACCAGTCCAGCCCGTCGATGGCGGTGACCAGGGTGGTCAGGTTCTGCGGCTCGCGGATGATGGTGGAGGCGCTGTCGAAGATCTTCTGCACCATGTCCGGCAGCGGCCGGGCAT
Source organism: Xanthobacter sp. BG11Y11_SDJG (assembly GCF_057364445.1). Classification (NCBI taxonomy): domain Bacteria; kingdom Pseudomonadati; phylum Pseudomonadota; class Alphaproteobacteria; order Hyphomicrobiales; family Xanthobacteraceae; genus Xanthobacter; species Xanthobacter sp. BG11Y11_SDJG. Next base: position 16,867 of record NZ_JBNFNU010000021.1, on the reverse strand, counting down.
CGGCGTAGCGCTTGCGCTCCTCCGCCGTCGCGCTCTCGCCCGGCGGGCGCACCAGCGCGTCGTCCCTGCCGAGGCGGGTGCTGGCGGCGCCCAGCGTGACCAGGACGTTGCGATAGTGCTCCCACTTGGGGAGGCCGCTTGCCGCCACCAGGTCCGCCCAGCGCATGCCCTTCGGCAGGCGGCCGGTCTCGCGGTCGCGCTCCGCCATCATCTTGAGGAACAGGAGATAGGTCAGCTCGGTGACATATTGCTGGTAGGTGATGCCATCCTTGCGCAGGATCGTGCAGAGGCGCCAGAGTTTCTGGACGACGACGTTGGCGTTCATGGCATGGGTCTCTGCGGATCGGGAAACGTGACCGCGCTTGTAGCGGGCGCGGGGTCCTGGTCCAAGTGCGTCCGCCCGTCAGGCGGCGGGCGGCGCCCAGATGGCCTCGTTGAAGGCATGGAGAACCTCGTCCAGCGCGCCGTCGAAATCCTGCGCGATGCGCCGGAAGCCGCCCTTGTCGGCGAACGCGCCCTGGTCCAGCAGGGTCGGGTCGGCCACCGGCTTGTCCTTGAGCGCCCGGCCGATGCGGCGCAGCCACTCCGTCTGCTTCGGCGTCCAGGGGCGCGAGGCCTCGATCTTGCGGATGGCGTCCTCGACGCGGGTGGCATAGGGGATCAGCGGATCGCCGAGCGCCGCCTGGCGGACGAAGCCGATGATGTGGGCGGCGATGTCCGCGTTGCGGGCGCGGCCATAGGCGGCGCGCAGCATGGCTTCGGAATAGTTCCGCTCGTCCAGAAGGCCCGCCAGCTCGGACAGCTCCCTGCGGGTGAGATCGCGCGGGCGCTGGGTGACGGCGATCAGCGCGGGCACAAGGTTCATGTTCTCGCGCACGAAGCGCTCGAAGCCGGTGATGTAGTCCTCCGGCGTCGTGCCCTTGCCGAAGATCTCCTCGATGCGGAGCAGCTCGTCCTCGTGGGGGGAGATGACAACGCCGTCGTTCCTGCCCGTGCCGGGCGGGCGCCGCTCCAGGAGCTCCACGGCGCGCGGATGGGCGCCGAACCACGCCTGAAGCTCGGCGCCGGAGCGGGTGGCGAGCCGCTGCAGGGCCATGTCGGGGCTCTCGCCCGTGTGGCGCTCGAAGCTTTCGCGGGTCTCGGCGTCCATGCGCTTCACCATCGCCCGCATGCGCACGATCACCTGGCCGGCGACCCAGCTCTTGTCCTCCGCCGTTTCCGCCGTCCGGAGGTCGGCGACAAGCTGGCCGAGCGAGATGTCCGGCCTCACGACGACGGGACGCATATCCGTCATGTCCTGCAGCTCGGCATAGAGGTCGACGGCATCGAAGATGCGGAAATGCTCCTTGCCGATCTCCGGGCAGAGGCGCGTGGCGCGGCCGATCATCTGGTCATAGAGGATGCGGCTCTTCACCCGGCGGACGAAGACGAGGTTGCAGATGGAGGGGATGTCGACCCCGGTGGTGAGCAGGTCCACGGTGACGACATATTTCGGATAGGGGTCGTTCTTGAACTTCAGGATCAGGTCGTCGGCCTTTTCGACCGTACCGGTGATCTTCACGACCATGCCGTGGGGCACGGCCTCCGTGCCGTACTCCTCCCGCAGTTCCTTCTCCAGGAGGTGCACGATATCGTTGGCATGGGAGTCGCGGGCGGCGAAGATCAGCGTCTTGCCCGGCTTCGACGGCGGGATCTCGGTGGCTATGGCCCGGCAGACGATGCGGTTGAAGGCTTCCGAATAGACCCGCCTGTTGAAATCGGCGAGGTCGTAATCCAGCGAGACATCGTCCGGCAGCTCGAAGAGATCGATCTGGCCCGTCCGGCGATCGATGATCTCGACTTCCTCGCCGCCGTCGAAGTGGATGCCGGCTTCCGAGAGCGCCGTGGTGATGCGCTTCGGCGGCAGGTGGTCGTTGAGATAGCCTTCGACGACGGCCTGGCGATAGCCATAGTGGAAGACCGGATGGCCGAAGATCTCGCGCGTGTGCAGCGCGGGCGTCGCCGTCAGCGCCACCTTCACCGCATCGAAATAATCGAGCACCTGGCGGTAGGCGGACTGATAATCGTCGATGTTGCGGAAGCCGATGTCGCTTTCGCGCAGCTCTGCGTCCAGCGTGTAGCCGCGATGCGCCTCGTCCACGACGATGCAGTCGAAGGTGCCGGGCGTGGGCCGCTTGGCCGGGTCCGGCTCGTTCAGGATGCGGGCGATGAGCGACTGGACGGTCGCGACCTGCACCTGGTCCTCGTCCTCGGGCAGCTTCTGCTCCAGCCCCGCAACCTTGTAGATCTGGGCGAAGTTCAGCATGCCCTCGATCTCGGTGGTCTCCAAAGCGTCGCTGGTCTGCTTGCCGAGCGCCTTGCGGTCGACGAGGAAGAGGATGCGGCGGCAGCGCTTGTGCTTGAGCAGGCGATACATCAGCGCAATCGCCGTGCGCGTCTTTCCGGTGCCGGTCGCCATGGACACGAGAATGTCCCGCTGCCCGGCGAGGATGGCATTCTCGATCGCCGCGATGGCGTCTTCCTGGTAGGGGCGCATCCTGCCCTTGCCGAAGCCTTCCTCGGCGAGGCCTTGCGCGGCGGCGTCGACATCGGTCGCGAGCTTTTCCAGCAGGTCCTTCGGCGAGAACCAATTCGTCATGGCGATGGCGTGGTTCGTCTGCCGCCGCACATCGCGATACCAGATGCCGGATTTGGTCAGCCACTGGCGCACATGGGGCCGGCCGTTGGTGGCGAAGACGAAGGGCACGCGGAACGGATCATCCAGGCCATGTTTCCACGGGCCGTGCGGCCACGCCTGCTCCGGGGCCAGCAGAAGGGTGCGGGCGTAGCGTTCGGCCTGCTGGAGCGTGGACGGCACATCGACACTCTCGCGCTTCGCCTCGATGACGCCGACGCAGGCGAGGCCGACGAAGAGCGCGTAATCCACGCGCCCCCCTTCGCAGGGCCACTCGGCGATCGCCAGGTTGCGGCTTTCTTCCGGCCGTGCGCCCTTCTGGTAGGTCAAGCCGTCGCTATCGGCCTCCCAGCCGGCATCACCGAGCTGGACGTCGATCAGGCGGCGGGTCTGCCGCTCGTCGAGTTCCAGGCGGCGTGCGGCCTGCTGGCCGGCTTGCTTGAGCTGCATCTGCAACTGCTCGGGCTGAGCCTCGGCAGCCCTCTGCAACTCGGCCAGCTTGCGGGAGAGCGCGGCCTGATTGGCCTCCATTTCGACCGCGGTCCGTTCCCACACGGCACTGTCGGAAGCGGCCTGTCGGGCGAGTTCTTCGGCTGCGGCCCGGGCCCTGGCGAGTTCGTCGGCCGAGGCATGGGCGGCCGCGAGCTTTTCTTCCGCTTCCCGGACCTGAGTGCGCAGCGCCGCGAGCTCCGCCAGCGTCCCCTGGTCGATCGCCGCGGAGGCTTTGGGCGGCACGAACGGTCCTGGCTTGAAATTCGAATCGCGCCCGTAGGTGCGGCGATACCAGATGCCGAGAGCGCGGCAGAATTTGATCGCGGCCAGTGCCTCTGCCGGTGAACCTGCCAGGCTGTGGTTCGCTGCGTTGCCGCTCTTGCGAACAGCATGGAAAATGTCCGCGACCTCTCGCGGCAAGATTTGCTGTGCCGCCAGTCGCCGCAGAAGATCATTCGTGGCTTCGCGCGCGGCCGGATCATAAACGCCGGAAAGCGCCGCGATCTCCTTGACCATGTACTCGCCGAACTGGCGGCTTTTGATCAGGGATGTGTTGGCGTCTTCAGCAAAGAAGCGCTCGGCCAGAATGCCAAGGCGATGCAGCTCTGGGCTGATCTCCCGGAGATGGTCGAAATTCACCGACAAGCTGCGCCCCAATCGTCTCTGGCAGACGAGAGTAGAGAATTGATCAGATCCCCGCAAACTGCATCGGAGTTGGAAATCGCCGCGCTGTCACCCCTCTCGCCGGTTTCCGGAGGCGGCCTTACCCGGCTTTCCCGGGATCGACTGCGCCTTTGCGCGATATCGTGGGGCCGGCAGCCGACAGTGCGCGCAAATGAAGCGCGGGCAAGGCTTTCGATAGGATCTGAGGTGGGGTGAGATCAAGGGCTGGCGGAGAGAGAGGGATTCGTATTTATTCAATAAGCTATTGATATTTTTTGATAAAATTTTGATCGTAAATTTAACGCCCCAACAAATCCCCCAACAGACTGATGCGCGTTTCGGAGGAGCGTGGATGGCTCCATGAAGTGTCTGAAGCCAATCCCGCCATATCTTGTTGTCGCCCAAAAGCTGGCGCCTCGATGCGTGACGAACAATTATATCGCAAGAAGGCTTCAAATGTCGCTTCTGCCAAGCAGACAGATTTTCCAAACCCAGTCACCCTGATTGAACGGAGCGAAAGGGAATGGCTGACATTGTTACCCCTCAGGTCCGCAGCCGAATGATGTCCGCTATCAGGGGTGCTGATACGCGCCCCGAGATGGCCGTGCGGCAAACCTTGTGCAACCTCGGGGTGGGCTACCGCCTTCACGTCAAGGACCTTCCGGGCCGGCCGGACATCGTCATGAAGGGCCGGCGCAAGATCGTGGAGGTCATGGGCTGCTACTGGCACCGGCATCCCGGGTGTCCCAAGGCCACCACGCCGAGCAGCAACACGGAATTTTGGAGCCGGAAATTTTCATCCAATGTGGCTCGCGACGCGCGCAACCTCGCCGAGCTTGAGGCTAGTCGATGGTCCGTCTTGCGGGTATGGGAATGTGAGACGAGCGACGCTACGCTTCTAGAGGAGCGAATCGCGCAATTTCTGGGATTGGGTGAGTACGGTGGACGAAGCGAAGGCGATCAAGGCCAAGGTAGCCCGTCTCGCGAAAGGCCAGCCGCCGCGGGTACTTGACCTGTTTGCGGGATGCGGGGGCATTTCGCTTGGCTTCCAGGGCGCGGGATTTCGCATCGATGCGGCGGTCGAGCTGGATTCCCTTGCAGCACTGACCCACGCGACCAACTTCCACGCTGGCCTTGAGCCGGACCTGTTCGCGAAGCACGCCCTGGCGAGGGACATCACCAAGCTCGACCCCGATGAGCTTGTCGGCGAGCTGGGTCTGGGCTCCATCGAGTCGGCCTTCGATGTCGTCGTGGGCGGGCCGCCTTGCCAAGCATATGCGCGCGTTGGGCGCGCCAAGCTCCGTGAGGTGGCAGACCACCCGTCCGCCTACAAGGTGGACCCGCGCGGCAATCTCTATCTCCGGTACCTTCACTTCGTGCGGGCCGCAAAGCCGCTTGCGATCCTCATGGAAAACGTGCCCGACGTGCTCAACTACGGCGGCCACAATGTCATGGGCGAGGTGGCGGAAGCCTTGCAGGCTCTGGGCTACAGGGTGCGCTACAGCCTCATCAACTCGGCCTTCCATGGCGTGCCCCAGATGCGGGATCGCGTCTTCCTGATCGCGCTCCACGAGTCGCTCGGGTCGGACGTCCGCTTCCCCAAGGCCATCCGCCACATGGTCCTGCCTCCCGGATATGGCGGCACGCGCTCCGTCGCCTTGCGGCTGGTCGATCTCTTCGGAGGCGACAGCTTCGAGGAGGCTGATCATGGATCGCCTGACCTCCCCGGTCCGGTCGAGGCCCGGGAGGCGATCGGCGACCTGCCGCCCATCACGGCGCATCTGAAGGGCCTCCTCAAGCGGGGGGCGCGGCGTCTCGACGAGGTCGTCCCATATCCCAAGAAGGCAAAGCTCGGCGAGTACGCCACCCTCATGCGCACGTGGCCGGGGTTCGAGGCCTCGCCCGATGGGCTGCGCGATCACGTGATCCGGTATCTTCCGAGGGACGCGGCGATCTTCCGCGAGATGCCCAGCGGCGGCGAATACCCGGCTGCGCATGCGACCGCCGTGAGGCTCTGGCAGGAACGGATCACGCAACTCAAGGCCGAGGCGGGCCGGCCGGTCGCGCAGAGCGAGAAGGACCGGCTGTACAGGGCCATGGTGCCCCCGTATCCGGTGGGCACCTTCCCGAACCGCTGGTGGAAGCTGCGCCCGGATTTTCCGGTGCGGACGCTGATGGCCCACATCGGCAAGGACACCTATTCCCACATCCACTACGACAGCGCCCAGGCCAGGGTCATCAGCGTGCGTGAAGCCGCCCGCCTCCAGAGCTTCCCTGACGGATTCCGCTTCAGCGGCACCATGAACCCAGCCTATCGCCAGATCGGCAATGCGGTTCCCCCGCTGATGGCCAGACAGCTCGCGGAGACCATCATGGAGGCGCTCCAGAAGGCGGCGGCTGCGCGCAGCACCCAGCGCGAGGCGGTTGCCGCCGAATAGGCCCGGGCTACTCCTCCTCTTCCGGATCTGGCGCCACGAGGGTCCGCGGCTCCTCCCAGAGCCCGAAGCGGTCCGGGCGAACCGTGTAGGCGTCCGGCACGATACCGTCGCCAAGCTCCGCCGCCTTCTCGCACACCCTTCGAGCCGTCTCGGCGATTCCACGGATGATGCGCAGGCGGCCGCCCTGGGGCGCCAAGTCGGAGATGCGATAGAGGTCCGTTCTCGGGGCTCCGGGCTCGCAGGCCGCTTCCAGCTCGGCTTGCGAAATGTGGAACTCGCGTTCGAACGGGCCCCTCGTGGTCTTGGCCTCGATGCGGACCAAGGTGCCGTCCGGCTCCTCCACCTCGAAATCCCAGGGGCAAACGGCATTCTGCTCGGAAATCCAGGTGGCGGATTGTAGGTTCCCGGCCTGGACCTCGCCCTCAAGCCATTCGCTGAGAAGCACCTCGCCCTCTCTCCCGAGGTCCTGCGCTGCCCTGCGGGCCCTTTCCAAGGCTTCGGACGACATCCGGCGCAGCGAACCGGAGGCGCGCAGCCGACGCACGCCCTCGGCCGATCCCTCGGCGGCCTCGGCCAGCGCCTCGTCGCTTTCGAGGTCCAGCAGTTCGCGGATCGGATGATGGGGTGGAGCCGATCGCTCGATGATGGACAGCAGCGTGCCGGGCTCGACTGCGGCCATCGAGCGCCCATCGAGCTCCGCCATGGCAGCCGTCCGGAGCGCCGTATCAGCCGCCTCGGACTGGCTCAGGAGCACGATCGTCACCGCGGTCGGATAGGCCTCGCCCTCGAAAGCCAGCACAGCCACGTCTTCGGGCAGCAAGCCATGATACCGGTCCGGATCGAAATCCGGATCGGGGACGAACTCCCCGTTCAGCCGCCAGTTCTTCTGGGTCCGCGTCTTGGGCAGCACGCTGCGCGAAAGCCGCTGGGGCTCAGCCCTTTCGCCAGGGCCATAGATCGTGAGAGGCAGATGGAAGGCCTTGGGGGCGCCACCTACGCCGTTGGCCTGCGCGATGTCGGGGGCCGAGGGAAACAGGAGGTCGATGAACACGCGCCTGCTCAGGTTGAGCGACTTCTGGTTCCCGGCATTCTGACGCCTGAACTGGTACTCAAAAAATGTCAGATCCGAGCGTTTCAGCAATTTGAAAGCGAATTGCAACTGAGCCTCCCTGCTCCTGATGCTTGAGTGCGAAGTAGTCGGAGCGCCCAACCGGACCTGCCCTCTTGCTCATCCACCCCAAACTGAACCGACGTGGTGAAAATTGAAAAGTCCCACATACGCAAGCCCAAAGGTGCGGACGCAATCGAGCCAGTGAGTATGCTGCAGAAAGCCTTCCAGACGTCGGCCCTGCTTGTTCCAGCGCACGAAGACCGGCGCTGGGTTCCCGAGAAAACCGGCGATCGTGGATCGTGGATATCCCGCAGTTGATTTCAGGCGATTCAGCTAAAGGTAGCGTAGGTGGGGGTTGCATCCTACACAATCAAATCGGTGAATTCCTCTTAGCAAAAATGCTCATAATCCGCGCTGCCGCTGCACCGCGACGCCGGAAGCCCGGGAGTACCTTGAGCCCCCCCGGGGGGGGCGAGCACAGGTGGCAGAGTTCCCGCTCAGTTCCTCCCGTTTGGATGGCGCGATGCTGGCCAGATAGGTTACGGACAGCTCGTCGAAGAGTGGTGCACACTGTAAGCGGACTGGGAGCAGGCCGCCTACCAAGTGCCAGAGCTGACCTCTGGACGCTAGCGGCGCCTTGCCGCTGCGCCCGGCTGATGCGGGCAACAGATGCCGCCCGGCTTATCCGCCAAAACGCTGTAGCAGACCTCTATACGGATGGGCTCCGTGAGCCGTCGCCACCAGTGCATCACACACGCTCGTCGGTGCTCTCAGGAAGGTCACTCGAATAGTCGGTCGGGCCGACCTGGGCGTTCGGAAGCAGGTAATCGAGGCTGTCGTCCAGCCCATGGGGACAAGGTGCGACTTCCAATTCTTCGAGGTCCTCAAGCAGGTAACGGGCCATTCGGGCCACCTCTTCGAGACGATCGAGGTGGCCAAGCACCCTCCGCATCTCTCCCTCTCGCTCTCGGGCGATGCGCAGAAAATCGCTGACTTCCGGCAAAAAGCGCGACTCTTCGAGCAACTCCTGCGCCGCCGCCGCCAGGGAGGCAGCGCACACCGGACGGACAGCGATCGCGTTGATCAAGGAGCCAGCAATCGCCTCGACGAAATCAGCCGAGCGCACCCTGTCGATATTCACACGCCCCGAAATGAAAGCAGCCACGATGAGAAGCACCTCCTCGGGACTAGCCGGCTGCTTCAACTCGGCCGACAGTACCCCCCGTGCCTCATCGATTACGCTCGACGGCGGCGCACGCCGATAGATTTCCCGAGCTTGATAGGCGTGAAGTTCGCGCAACTTGGCCGCCCCCGGGTCGTCGAAGTCGTAGGTGAAATCCATGACCATGCGGTCATCGGTGATCGGCCCAAACCTCGCGGCCCAGTTTCCGGCTCGCAGGAAAGGGCGGAGAGCGGACACCGGCACTCGCGCTTCACAGCGCTCCCGGCTGAGTTCGCTACCATCCGAAAGATTGACAAGATCCGCCATCAGAACGCTCCCGTCGGCAAGTCATAGCCGCCCAACCGCGCCCGCTCGGCCTCACACTCGTCCCGCGCTTCGAGCGCCATGCGCACGACGACATCCGCAATCACCTCGCCCCTGTGGGTCCATCGATCGTTCGGCGGCGCCATCGAACAAGCGGGGGGCGCCGCCGCCGGCTCATTCAGCCACGCACCCGCGTCGAGCCAGCGAGCCGCCGACTTAGTGAAGCGCGCCTGCTCCGGCCGCTCACTGACGACGGCGGCGCGCTCCGCGGCATACCTAACGCAACCCGCGAGGATGTCAGCAGCCGACGCCCCCTCCCTTCGCGCGCGCTGGTAGGCGCGTCGCGCTGCCTTCGGGTCATCCTTTTTCGGATACTGCGTCCAGAAGGCACCGAAATCGGCATCCGCACTCTCAATGTCAATCTGAGAGGGCCGGATGTGCTTCGGGGCCGGAGGGTGGAAGGCTCCGATTGCGTCCGACTCGTCACCGAGAGGGGAAGGGGAGAGACTCTCCTTCCGGATATTCTTCTCTTTTTCTTCTTCTCTTGTTTGGATGACGGATGCGTCATACCCTCCCGTGATACGTTCGTCATACCCACCTGCGCCGTTTTCGGCATACCGCCCCGTGGTGTCACCGTTATCGGGGGTGCCGAGTTCGACATCGGTCGCAAATGCTTTCTCGAAGGCGATCGCGAAGGAATTGCGCCCCCCACACACAGGCGAGGTGCGCACCCATCCAGCAACCTCCAGCTCTCGGAGCACAGCCACAGCGCGACGCCGAGAGAGTCCGATGAAGTTGGCCAACCGACCCATGGAAGGGTCGCATCGAGTAGTCTTAAGATTGTAATGGTCAAGAAGAGCAAACATGAGGTTCTTAGCGGAGGCCGACAACTCACGATCGGCCATAACCATCTTGCAAGCCATCCACTTGTCCAAAAGGGTAAGCGAGGGTTTATTTGTTTGTGCTTCGTGAGTGGTGATACGAGACATCTCTCAATCCCTAAATTGTCGAGACAACGCAAAAGGCCGCCCTCTAGAGGGGCGGCCTATTCAATTCAGCTCGTGGTGGTGATGCGCGCAGGCGGGGCCGAGGCAACGAAGTTCTCGATCTCGGAGACTTCGAACATAAGGCGTTTGCCAAATTTCTTCCCCCGCAGCCGTCCGCTTCCCAGCATGCGGTAGAGCGTGCTCCGGCTGAGCCCGAGGAAGGCCTGGACGTCACGCGCGGACATCAATCGATTGTTGGTGGGCAGGGTCATCAGAAGCTCCAATTGTTGAACACAAAGGAGAGCTTCCGGGATTTCATGGGAAAAATAGTCCCCAAAAACCCCGTTATTTGCATGTCAGGCAATTTTTCGGACCAGCGCCAGGATGCGGCTCGATGTAGATTTGGAATTCAGGAGGCCCAGGAAATCCCTGTCGCTCGACGCATTGAAGAGCGAGGACAGTCTTGCGATGAATTCGCGGAGGTCCGCATTCTTTTCGGTCGGCTTCTGGCCTGTCAGGCGCGCCCATGCGCAGACGATCAATACAGCGGCTTCATCGCGCTGGATATCGCGCGGACGCCCGCCAATTTGCCTCTCCAGCGACCGCGCTTTGTCAATTGCGCTGAGGGCCTCCCCAATCACGCCTGATGGCGGCGCGGGCGGTAGCCCTATGCAAACCGTAACCGGGCGCTCGCGGGTCAGACGGGCCAGAGCATCGATTCCACCAAGCTCTTCGGTTACGAGAGCCCGTAAGGCGGGGCTCATTTCCCACCATGCTCTGTGCCAAACCTGTGCGCTTTTGCGCGCCTTGAGAACGAGGCTTTGAATTTCCTTTGGAAGTGTTTGCTGCGCGCGCTTTGGCGCAAGGCGAATGGACCACCGCCCATCTTCGCCCTTGCGCACCTGCCAAAGTGGTGCAGCCCGGTCTTCGCGAAGGCATTCCAGGACGACCGCTGCATTCCATATCTCGGCACCTAGCTTGTCGACCAAGGCGGTCGGTGCATGCGGCGCCACTTCCTGCAAGAGTGCGACGACATCCAAATACCGTGCGAAATACCGGGTACGACCCCATGAAGATTTGGTGCGATCGACTAAAGGAGCTTGGGTTTCAGGCTGCGGTTCGGCAGCCAGCGTCGCGATCTCCTCTTCAGTTGGGAGTTCGTGACCAATGTCCCGGCACAGCTCTGCAAATTTCTGCCGGTCAAAAGCGCGCTCGATGCCCACCCCAGTAGTCGCCTTGTCCGCGGCCTCGGCGATTTGCCGCGCAAGTCGAACAAGCGGCGATACGGAAGGCGCGGAGCGACGCCTCATTCCGCCCTCTCTTGTAGGGCTGCCATCTCGTCTTGCTTCGGGGCTTGGAGGTAATCTCCCCAGGCCTCCATGAGCTTGCGGCGCTTCTCCAGCGCATCGGAGCGGCGGTAGGCTGTCTCGGTAGCGTCGCCCACTGCGTGGGCGAGTGCGGCTTCTGCAACTTCACGAGGAAAGGCGGTGGCATCACCAGCCCAATCGCGGAAGCTCGACCGGAAGCCGTGGACCGTCGCATCCAGCTTGAGGCGCCGCAGGAGCGCCGTCAGGCTCATGTCGGAAAGTGGCTGCCCCCGCTTCTGTCCTGGGAAAACCAGATCATCTGGCCCGTGGGGGAGCTGGGCCATGACCTGCAGAACCTCCAGGGAGCGGTCGCAAAGCGGAACGCGGTGGGGCCGGCCGGCCTTCATGCGGCCGGCCGGCACGGTCCAAATCCGAGCCTTCAAGTCGATCTCCGACCAGCGGGCGCCGCGGACCTCACCAGATCGCGCGGCCGTCAGGATCAGGAACTCCAGCGCGAGGGCCGACATGCCGCGCACAAGTCGTAGTCGCTTTAGAAAGGCCGGCACCTCCTCGTAGGGCAGAGCCTCATGATGCCCTCGTTGGAGTTTCTGACGTTTGGGAAGGGTGAGCGCGAGATGGCCCTTCCACCGGGCCGGGTTCTCGCCCGAGCGCAGACCCTTGGCTTTGGCCGCGTCCAGGACAGCTTCGATGCGGCCTCGCAGGCGTGAGGCGGTTTCGTTCTTGGTGGCCCAAATAGGGGTAAGGGTGGATAGGACGTCCTCGGTTGTGATGTCCGCCACAGGCTTGTCACGAAGCCCCACACAGTGTCCCGAATCAACGTAGGCGCCATCAGCTGCCCTCTGGACGCTCAGCGTGGTTCGCCATTGTTCGAGGTGCTTGGGGTTCCTCCAGGCCGGCGCCATGGTGGCGATGTGCGCCTCCGCGATTTCACCGAAGGATGGGGCGGCCCCTTTCTCCCGGACCTTCCTGCGCGCCGCGATCGGGTCGACCCCAGCAGCTACCTGCTCCCGCGCCGCCGCGGCGAGCTCACGAGCCGGCGAGAGAGACGGATTGCAGCGGCCCAAGGCCCAGCTCGCGGAGGCGGCCTGCCCCCGGCTTTGAGGGGTCCTCCTTCCATCGGAAGAGAAAGGCCCACGCCTTAGTGCCAGACGGGCCCACGACCAAATAGAGGTTGCCTCCATCGGCATGGCGGCCCGGCTTTGTGATGGCGGCGACAGACCTGGAGTTGAGGCGGTTTATTCGCATGGCGTCGGTTAGGGTCAAGTCCAGGAGCTCAATTTGCCCCCAACTCTCACCCTAACAAGGATGTGGGATTATGGGAAACCTACTGAAACGAGCAGGCTACAAAACGGGCAAAAAGCCGTTAATACAGCGTCTTGTGAGAACGAGCGGGATGGCGTGAAACAGGAGATTGGCGGAGAGAGAGGGATTCGAACCCTCGATACGGTTTCCCGTATACACGCGTTCCAGGCGTGCGCCTTCAACCACTCGGCCACCTCTCCCCACGTGCGCGGGGCGCACGCGTACTCTTAGAAAAGACGACCGCCGAAGGCGGTCTGTGCGCCTTCAACCACTCGGTCCCCTCTCCCATCCCCGCGATCCGCGGAGGCCTGCCCGGCGGTAGACCTGTTCAGGACACTGGACCTGTTCAGGGAAAACCGTGCGGCACCGGAACGTGCGCCGCACCCAGGCGAGGCGGCGGAATATACAAGGTGATCGCCGCGCGCAAGCCGGTTTCGCGCCCAACGCGGCAGCGGGCGCCGCCCTGCCGGATCGGGCGCCGCGGCGTCCGTCCCGGTGCGGGCGCCGCGCCCGGTCAGTCGCGCAGCAAATCGTTGATGGAGGTCTTGGAGCGGGTCTGTTCGTCCACCCGCTTCACGATCACCGCGCAGTAAAGCGAGGGGCCGGGGGTGCCGTCGGGGAGCGGCTTGCCGGGGAGCGCGCCGGGTACCACCACCGAATAGGCCGGCACCTCGCCGATGAACACTTCGCCTGTCTGACGGTCGATGATCTTGGTGGAGGCGGAGATGAACACGCCCATGGAGAGCACGGAGCCGCGGCGCACCACCACGCCCTCAACCACCTCGGAGCGGGCGCCGATGAAGCAGTCGTCCTCGATGATGACCGGGCCGGCCTGCAGCGGCTCCAGCACGCCGCCGATGCCGACGCCGCCGGAGAGATGCACGTTCTTGCCGATCTGCGCGCAGGAGCCCACCGTCGCCCAGGTGTCCACCATGGTGCCCTCGCCCACATGGGCGCCGAGGTTCACGAAGGAGGGCATCAGCACCACGTTGGGCGCGATGAAGGCGGAGCGGCGCACCACGGCGCCCGGCACGGCGCGGAAGCCCGCGGCGCGGAACTCGGCCTCGCCCCAGTTCAGAAACTTGGAGGGCACCTTGTCCCACCAGTGGGCACCGCCCGGGCCGCCGGGAATGGCTTCCATGTCGTTGAGGCGGAAGGAGAGCAGCACCGCCTTCTTCAGCCACTGGTTCACGGTCCACTGGCCGTTGGCGCCCTGCTCGGCCACGCGGGCGGCGCCGCTGTCCAGCAGGGTGAGCGCCTCGTTCACCGCGTCGCGGACGGCGCCGGTGGTCGAAAAGCCGATCTCGGCGCGCTTCTCGAAGGCGTCGTCGATGGTCGCGGCAAGCGCGGACAGGCGGGCGGCGTCGGTCATGTCATCCTCCGGTGGGGCAGCGTCGGCACGCGCCCGGATATCAGTGCGGGAACAGGGATCAGGCACGTTCCTTGACGGCCACGAACTTCAGCTTGGGATATTCCTCGATGGCACGGTCCAGCACCCACTGGCTGCGGGCGAGATAGACCGGCGCCTCGTCGCGGTCGCGCGCGGTGGAGGAGCGGTTGAGTTCCAGGAAACGCTCCACCTCGGCCCGCTCGCCCACGATCCAGCGCGCGGTGACGAAGGAGGTGGTCTCGTAGCGGATCGGCACGCCGTATTCCTTCTCCAGCCGCGCGGCGAGCACGTCGAGCTGGAGGGTGCCGACCACGCCGACGATGGGGGCAGGATCGTTGACGGGTTTGAGCACCTGCACGACGCCCTCCTCCGCCATGTCCTGCAGCGCCTTCTGCAGCTGCTTGGCCTTCATGGGGTCGGAGAGCAGCACGCGGCGCAGGATTTCCGGGGCGAAGTCCGGCAGGCCCTCGAACTTGATGCTCTCGCCCTCGGAGAGGGTGTCGCCGACCCGCAGCATGCCGTGGTTGGGAATGCCGATGATGTCGCCGGCCACCGCCTCGTCCACCGTCTCGCGCTCCTGGGCGAAGAAGAAGATGGGGTTGGCGATGGCCATGTTGCGCTTCTCGCGCGGGTTGAAAAGCTTCATGCCGCGCTTGAAGCGGCCGGAGCACAGGCGCACGAAGGCCACGCGGTCCCGGTGGTTCGGGTCCATGTTGGCCTGCACCTTGAAGACGAAGCCGGAGACGAGATCCTCCGCCGGCTCCACCGTGCGGTCGCCGGCGGCGGAACGCGGCAACGGGCTCGGGCCGACCGAGCCCAAGCCGAACAGGAGTTCGGCGACGCCTGCCTCCTTCAGCGCGGAGCCGAAGAAGACCGGCGAGAGATGCCCCTCGCGGAAGGCGGCGAGATCGAACGGCGGCAGCACGCCCAGCGCCAGCGTCAGGCTCTCCACCGCCTCGTTGAGGATGCGCTCCTCCACTCCGTCGAGGCCGATGAGGTCTTCTGGCGTCTCGAACGGCACCTCGCGCACCAGCGGGCCGCCGCGCTCGGTGGCGAGCAAAGCGCGCTTGTTGGCGATGTCGATGAGGCCGCGGAAATCCACGCCCATGCCGATGGGCCAGGTGAGCGGGGTGAGGTCCAGCGCGAGGGTGGAGGACACCTCGTCCATCAGCGCGATGGGGTCGAGGCTTTCCCGGTCCACCTTGTTGACGAAGGTGAAGATGGGGATGTCGCGGAGCCGGCAGACCTCGAACAATTTGCGGGTCTGGCTCTCGATGCCCTTGGCGGCGTCGATCACCATCACCGCCGCATCGACGGCGGAGAGGGTGCGGTAGGTGTCTTCCGAGAAGTCCGAGTGGCCGGGCGTGTCGAGCAGGTTGAAGACGATGCCGTCGCGCTCGAACGTCATCACCGAGGAGGTGACGGAAATGCCGCGCTGCTGCTCGATCTCCATCCAGTCGGACCGGGTGCGGCGGCGCTCGCCGCGCGCCTTCACGTGGCCGGCCATGCGGATGGCGCCGGAGGCCAGCAGCAGCTTTTCCGTCAGCGTCGTCTTGCCGGCATCCGGATGGGAGATGATGGCGAAGGTGCGCCGGCGGGCGAAATCGGGCAGGTCGGCGGCGGCCGCCGGCTTGGGCTGGGTGGTCTCGAGCATGGCGGCTATATAGAGAAAAACCGTTCAGCACGGAACGGGCGAAAGGAAACTGCCATGGCGCGCACCGGTAAGGCTCGGCTCACGTGTGTTGGAATGCTTCTGGGCACGGTGCTGGCGACGGCGCTCGGAGCCGACGCCGCGCGCGCGCTGATGCCGCCTTATGTCTATGAATCGGCGCGCAACAATGCCGCAAGCGTGCTCGTGATCGCGGTGGAAAAGGTCACCGCGCCGAAGCGCGAGTTCGGCAATTGCGCCGTGGAAGGCACGGTGCGGACCGTCGAGCGGGGCACCGCCTACAAGGTGGGCGAGAAGGTGACCATCGATGTGCCGTGCGCAAAGCCGAACGCCCTTCCGCCGATCGGCGGCACGATCTACCAGAACGTGCCGGACCTGCAGGCGTCGAAGTTCGGCCGCGCCTATCTGGACGGCGACGGCAAGGTGGTCCTTTCGCAGTACGAACTGCTGGCGGCCGCGCCCTGAGCGATCGGCCCCGGTCCGTGCGCGGCGTCTGGCCTCAGTCGCCCTGTCCGGGCTCGGGGGAGAACAGCTCCTCCTTGCCCGGCTTGCCATCCCACTCCTTGGCGTCCGAAGGCGCATCGCGCTTGAGCGTGATGTTGGGCCACACCTTGGCGTATTCCGCGTTGAGGGCGAGCCATTTCTCGAGGCCGGGCGTGGAATCCGGGCTGATGGCCTCGGCCGGGCATTCGGATTCGCACACCCCGCAGTCGATGCACTCGTCGGGGTGGATGACGAGCATGTTCTCGCCCTCGTAGAAACAGTCCACCGGGCACACGGAAACGCAGTCCATGTACTTGCAGCGGATGCAGTTCTCGGTGACGACGTAGGTCATTGGGGGTTCCCTTTCGCGGGACGGCCTACCGCACCCGCATGGCGCAGGCAAGGCGATACGGCGCCGCGCACGAATAACAACTTCATTCGTCTGTGATTTCTTCTAAAAGCTCAGAAGCAGAAGTAGCATCCCCACGCCGCTCGGCAAAGCGAACGATTCGCAGGACGCGCACCGAATGTTCCAGGGCCACGGTGAGCACCTGGCCCACCCGCACGCCGTGGCCGGCGGCATCCACCTTGCGGCCGTCCACCCGCACATGGCCGGCGCGCACCAGATCGGCGGCTGCGGCGCGGGTGCGCACCACCCGCGCGTGCCAGAGCCAGAGGTCGATGCGCTGGCGCGGCTCGGGGGTGGTCACGCCTCAGCTGCCCTTCT
Organism: Xanthobacter sp. BG11Y11_SDJG; assembly: GCF_057364445.1. Taxonomy (NCBI): domain Bacteria; kingdom Pseudomonadati; phylum Pseudomonadota; class Alphaproteobacteria; order Hyphomicrobiales; family Xanthobacteraceae; genus Xanthobacter; species Xanthobacter sp. BG11Y11_SDJG. Next base: position 118 of record NZ_JBNFNU010000021.1, on the reverse strand, counting down.
TCTCCGATTCCATGCGGGCCTTCAGCGCCGCCAGGGCCGCGAACGGGCTGTCGGGGTCCAGCGGCTTGTCGCGCCGGCGGTCCTGGTGGACCGGCCGGTGCTCGGCGCGCGCGGCCGC